>NZ_JAAFAN010000001.1:0-162322 GCF_010287905.1 Cellulosimicrobium composti | reverse complement strand
GCGCACCGCGGCCCGCGGAACCGCCCGCTGCGCCGGAGCCACCGCGGCCTGCGCCCGCGCCGCGGGGCCCGCCGCGACGCGCGTCGCCCGACCCGTCCCGCGGGGCGCGCCCGCGCCCCCCGTCACCAGGCTGGCGTCCGTCTCTCGAGCTCATGCGTGTCCTTCGTCCGTCGGTCCGTGCGTGACGCCGGGCGCCACGTCGTGCAGCAGCGGGGCCGGCGCCGGTGCGCCGCCCTCGTCGTCGGCCGCGTCCTGGGAGGTGCCCGTCGGGGGCGCGGCGGGGCCGTCCCGGCGCACGGGTGCGCGCAGGTCGGCGAGCCCGTCCAGGCCCTCGAGGTCGTCCATGTCCGGCAGGTGCGGCGCGAGCGGGGGCAGCTCGTCGAGCGACGTGAAGCCCATGCGCTCGAGGAAGTAGCCCGTGGTGCCGAACAGGCCGGCGCCGGTGTGCGGGTCCTGACCGACCTCGGCCACGAGCCCGCGCGCCACGAGAGTGCGCACCACGCCGTCCACGTTGACCCCTCGCACCGCCGACACCTGGCCGCGGCTGACCGGTTGACGGTACGCGATGACGGCCAGAGTCTCCAACGCCGCCTGCGTGAGCCGCGCCGTCTGGCCGCCCTGGACGAACCGCCCGACGAGCTCGGCGTGCGCGGGCGCGGAGTACACGCGCCACCCGCCGCCCGCCTCGCGCAGCTCGAACCCGCGGGGACGGCCGCCGTCGTCGCCCCGGTACTCCGCGGCGAGGTCGTGCAGCGCGTCGAGCACCGCGTCGACCGGGACGGCGAGGGCCGCGGCGAGCTCGACCGCCGGGACGGGCTCGTCCGCGACCATGAGCACGGCCTCGAGCGCGGACGGCAGTCCGCCCGGCAGGTCGTGCACGTCGGGCACGGCGGCCTCGGGGCTCGCACCGGGCTCGGCACCGCCCGGCCCGGCGAGGGTCGGGGCGCCGGTCGGGGCGTCGGGCTGCGTCACGCGGGGACCTCCTGGTCGGTGGGCTCGAGGGCGCCCGGCGCGACGTCGTCGCCCTCGTCGAACTCGGTGCCGACGTCCGCGAGCGCCGGCTCGGGCGCGTCGTCGTCGCCCGACCACCGCACCGTGAGCTCGCCGAGCGGCGTCACCTGGTCGAACGCGACGAGCGCCTGGCGGAACAGCTCGAGCAGCGCGAGGAAGCGCGCGACGACCACCGCGGTCTCCCCCGCGTCCGCGACGAGGGCGCGGAACGTCGTCGTGCCGTGGCTGCGCACGCGGTCGACGACGATGCCCGCCTGCTCGCGCACGCTCACCGCGGGCGCGTGCAGGTGGTCGAGCGAGACGCCGGGCGGGGGCGCCTTCGGGGCGAGCGCGCGTGCGGCGAGCGCCGCGAGCTGGTCGGGACCCATGGTCCACACGAGCTCGGGCAGCAGCGCGGCGAGGTGCGGCTCGAGCTGCACGACGCGCGGGAAGCGGCGCCCCGCGCTCTCGAACCGCTCCGCGAGGACGCCCGAGACGTCCTTGTACGCGCGGTACTGGAGCAGCCGGGCGAACAGCAGGTCGCGCGCCTCCAGCAGCGCGAGGTCCTCGTCGTCCTCGACGCTGCCCGTGGGCAGCAGGCGCGCGGCCTTGAGGTCGAGGAGCGTCGCGGCGACGACGAGGAACTCGCTCGCCGTCCCGAGGTCCCACCCGGGGTGGTCCTCCCCCGCGGCCCTCGCCGCGGCCGCGGCGCGCTCCGCCTCGCGGATGTACGCGATGAAGTCGTCCGTCACGCGCGCGAGCGCGACCTCGGTGATGTCGAGCTTGTGCTTGGTGATGAGCGACAGCAGCAGGTCGAACGGGCCGCTGAAGTTGTCGAGCCGGACCTCGAACCCGGTCCGCGCGGGCGGCTCCGTGGGTGGCGGCGGCTCAGGCGGCGTCGCCACGGGCGACCAGCTCCCGCGCGAGCTGCCGGTACGCGACGGCGCCGGGGTGGGTCGGCGCGTAGACGGTGATGGGCTCGGCCGCGACGGACGCGTCCGGGAACTTCACGGTGCGCCCGATCACGGTCTGCAGCAGCTTGTCGCCGAACGCCTCGTGCACGCGCGCCACGACCTCGCGCGAGTGGAGCGTGCGCGAGTCGAACATCGTCGCGAGGATGCCGTCGACGTCGAGGCGCGGGTTGAGCCGGTCGCGCACCTTCTCGATCGTCTCGACGAGCAGCGCGACGCCGCGCAGAGCGAAGAACTCGCACTCGAGCGGGATGAGCACGCCGTGCGCGGCGGTCAGGGCGTTGACCGTGAGCAGGCCGAGCGACGGCTGGCAGTCGACGAGGATCACGTCGTAGTCGTCGACGACGGGACGCAGCACGCGCGACAGCACGGACTCGCGCGCGACCTCGCCGACGAGCTGGACCTCCGCGGCCGACAGGTCGATGTTGGCCGGCAGCAGGTCGAGGTTCTCCACGTCCGTGGGGACGAGGACGTCGTGGATGTCCGCCCCGCGCTCCATGAGCAGGTTGTAGACCGTGCGGTCGAGCTCGTGCGGGTTGACGCCGAGGCCGACGGACGCCGCCCCCTGCGGGTCGAAGTCGACGAGCAGCACCTTGCGGCCGTACTCGGCGAGCGCGGCGCCGAGGTTGATCGTCGTCGTCGTCTTGCCGACGCCGCCCTTCTGGTTGCACATCGCGATGATGCGGCCCGGGCCGTGCACCGCGAGCGGCGCGGGCTCGGGGAACTCGGGCAGCGGGCGGCCGACGACGTCCACGCGAGCCGGCGCGGCCTCGTGGCTCGCGCCGTTCGACGCGCTCCCGGGGGTCGCGCCGTCGCCCGGTCGGGGCGTCTCGGGGACGAGGGGACGGACGGCGTCGCCGTGCGAGCTGGGCGCGCCGCGCATCTCGGGCTGGGTCTCGGCCTGGCTGCTCACGTCCGCCACGGTATCGCAGGACCTCGTCGCCGCTCGTGCGCACGCGCCCGCGCGCCGCGTTCCCGCCCGGAGCCCTCCGGGTCGCCGTCAGGTCGCCGTCGGGCATGCGGCCGAGCTCCGTCGTCGCCCGCGACGGCGGCTCGCGACGGCTGCGGCCCGCGACGGCTGCGGCCGACCGCCGTCGTCAGCCCAGCGCGCGGGGGTGCGCGGCCGCGTAGACCTCGCGCAGGGTGTCCGGCGTGACGAGCGTGTAGATCTGGGTCGTCGTGACCGAGGCGTGGCCCAGCAGCTCCTGGACCACGCGCACGTCCGCCCCGCCCGCGAGCAGGTGCGTCGCGAACGAGTGCCGCAGCGTGTGCGGTGAGATCCGCTCCGGGTGCTCGATCCCCGCGCGCTCCGCCGCGGTGCGCAGCACCGCCCACGCGCTCTGCCGGGACAGCCGGGCCCCGCGCGTGTTGAGGAACACGGCGGGCGTGCCGCGGCCCTGCGCCGCGAGCCCGGGACGCCCGCGCACGAGGTAGGCGTCGAGCGCGCGGCGCGCGAACGACCCGACCGGCACGACGCGCTCCTTGCTGCCCTTGCCGAGCAGACGGACGGCACCGCCCTCGAGGTCGAGGTCGTCGACGTCGAGGCTCACGGCCTCGCTGATGCGCGCGCCGGTCGAGTACACGAGCTCGAGGAGCGCGCGGTCGCGCAGGGGCGCGGGACCGTCGCCGAGCCCGGCGGCGTCGAGGATGCGCGCGACCTCGTCCGTGGAGATCGCCTTCGGCAGGCGCCGGCCCTGGGCCGGGGGGCGCACGTCGGCCGAGACGTCGCCGTCGGCGAGGCCCTCGGCCGCGCAGAAGCGGTGCCAGCCGCGCACGGCGGCGACCGAGCGCGCGGTGGACGACGGCGACAGGCTCGCCCCGCCGTCGGCGCCCGTGCGCAGCGCGGCGACGTAGTCGGCGACGTCGTCCGGCTCGACGTCGCGCACGGCGTGGTTCCCGCGCGACGCGAGGAACGCGACGTAGCGCGCGAGGTCGCGACGGTAGGCCGCGACCGTGTTGGCGGACAGCCCGCGCTCGACCGCGAGGTGCGCGAGGTACTCGCGCGCGGCGCGGTCCAGCGCCTCGGGCACGTGCGCCTCGCCGCCGCTCATCGCCTCACTGCCCTCCCGGCACCACGGGGCTCACAGGGGCAGGAAGACGTCGACCGCCACGGCGACGAACAGCAGCGTGAGGTACGTGATCGACGCGTGGAAGACCTTCATCTCCCCCACCTTGCCGCCGTTGCCGTCCGCCTTGACGCGCGCGCGGCGCAGCATCGTCAGGCACGACGCGAGGAACCACGCGCCCAGCGCCGTCGCGACGACGCCGTACACCCACGTCATCTGGGCGAGCGGCCACAGCGCGAGCGACGACGCGATCATCGCGACGCTGTACACGACCATCTCGACCGCCACCCGGCGGTCGTCGGCGACGACGGGCAGCATCGGCACGCCCGCGTTGGCGTAGTCGCGCTTGAACTTCATCGACAGCGGCCAGTAGTGCGGCGGCGTCCAGAAGAAGATGACGAGGAACAGGGCGAGCGCCGCCCAGCTCAGGGAGCCCGTGACCGCCGACCAGCCGATGAGCACCGGCATGCAGCCCGCGATGCCGCCCCACACGATGTTCTGCGGCGTGCGGCGCTTGAGGATCATCGTGTAGCCGACGACGTAGATCGCGATCGCGGCGAACGTCAGCCACGCCGACACGACGTTGACGAGCAGCGCGAACCACACGAGGGACACGACGCCGAGGACGGTCGCGAACACGAGCGCGGCCCGCGGCGACACCTCGCCCGTGACGAGCGGGCGCCGCTTGGTGCGGTTCATGACCTGGTCGATGTCGCGGTCGAGGTAGCAGTTGTAGACGTTGGCCGACGCGGCGGCGAGCGTCCCGCCCACGAGCGTCGCGAGGATGAGCCCGAGGCCCGGCAGCCCGCCCTGCGCCAGGATCATCGTCGGCACCGTCGTGACGAGCAGGAGCTCGATGATGCGCGGCTTGGTCAGGGCGACGTAGGCACCCACCCGCTCGCGCAGGGCGACGGTCGCGCGCGCGGCCTCACGCGCGGGCGCGGCGCCGGTCGCGGGGGCGTCCTGGGGGGTCGGCACGGCGCTCGACGGGCTTCCGGTCCCGTCGATCGGTGCCTGGCTCGTGGTGTGCACGCGCTTCGGTGTTCCGTTCTGAGGTGGGGGCGAGCTGGGACGGACCGCCGGTCGTCCTCGCTCATCGTACGTCCCCACCTGCGCCGGGGCCGACCCGACCGGCCGGGCGATTGTGTGACATCCGACCGAAATCCAGCACGTGGGCACCCCCGGGCGAGAACGGCGACCCCGTATACGCTGGGTGTGCAGCCGTCCCTGCGTCGTTCCGCCCGTCGTGCCGTTGGGCGCCGGGCGACGCGACCGGCCCCGGCCCGACGCCGCTGCGGCGCGAGCCCGGGAATAGTTCAACGGTTGCTTCGAGTTGTCGCGAGGATCCGGGGCGCGCGCTCCGGACGGGAATGAGGTTCGGTGAACGCGTTGTCCCCTGCTCACACGCCCCTGGACTGGACGGACCTGGACGACCGGGCCGTCAAGACGATCAAGGCGCTCGCCGCCGACGCCGTGGAGAAGGTGGGCAACGGCCACCCGGGCACCGCGATCTCGCTGGCGCCGGCCGCCTACCTGCTGTTCCAGAAGGTCATGCGCCACGACCCGTCGGACGACCAGTGGGTCGGCCGCGACCGGTTCGTGCTCTCCGCGGGTCACTCGTCGCTGACGATCTACCTCCAGCTCTTCCTGGCCGGGTACGGCCTGGAGATGGAGGACATCGCGGCGCTGCGCACCTGGGGCTCCAAGACCCCGGGCCACCCCGAGTACAAGCACACCCGCGGCGTCGAGATCACGACCGGCCCGCTCGGCCAGGGCCTCGCGTCCGCGGTCGGCATGGCCTTCGCGGCCCGCCGCGAGCGCGGCCTGCTCGACCCGTCGACCGCCCCGGGCGAGTCGCCGTTCGACCACCACGTCTTCGTCATCGCGTCCGACGGCGACCTGCAGGAGGGCGTGACGAGCGAGGCGTCCTCGCTCGCCGGCCACCAGCAGCTCGGCAACCTCGTCGTCATCTGGGACGACAACAAGATCTCCATCGAGGACGACACGGACATCGCGTTCACCGAGGACGTCCTCGCGCGCTACGCGGCGTACGGCTGGCACACCCAGCGGGTCGACTGGACGAACGGCGGCACCGGGTACGCCGAGGACGTCGACGCGCTGCACGCCGCCGTCGAGGCCGCCAAGGCCGAGACCGGCAAGCCGTCGATCATCGCCCTGCGCACGATCATCGGCTACCCGTCGCCCACCAAGCAGAACACGGGCGGCATCCACGGCTCCGCGATGGGCGCCGAGGAGATCCGCGGCCTGAAGATCGAGCTCGGTCTCGACCCCGACGCGACCTTCGCGATCGACGACGACGTGCTCGCGTACACGCGCGCCGTCGGCGAGCGCCAGGGCGTGGCCCGCGCCGCGTGGGACACCGCGTTCGAGGCGTGGAGGACCGCCAACCCGTCCGGCGCCGAGCTCCTCTCGCGCCTCGAGAAGCGCGAGCTCCCCGCGGGCTGGGAGGACGCCCTCCCCACGTTCGAGCCGGGCAAGGCCGTCGCGACCCGCTCCGCGTCCGGCAAGGTGCTCACGGCCCTCAAGGACGTGCTGCCCGAGCTCTGGGGCGGCTCCGCCGACCTCGCGGGCTCCAACAACACGACGATGGACGGCGAGCCGTCGTTCGTGCCCGTCGAGCACGCCACGAAGAAGTTCCCCGGCCACGAGTACGGCCGCACGCTGCACTTCGGCATCCGCGAGCACGCGATGGGCGCGATCCTCAACGGGATCGTGCTGCACGGCGGCACGCGCGCCTACGGCGGCACGTTCCTGCAGTTCAGCGACTACATGCGCCCCGCGGTGCGCCTCGCGGCCCTCATGGAGATCCCGACGACGTTCGTGTGGACGCACGACTCGATCGGCCTCGGCGAGGACGGCCCGACCCACCAGCCGGTCGAGCACCTCGCGGCGCTGCGCGCCATCCCGGGTCTCGACGTCGTCCGACCGGCCGACGCCAACGAGACCGCGTGGGCCTGGCGCACGGTGCTCGAGAACACCGAGCGCCCCGCCGGCATCGTCCTCACGCGCCAGAACGTCCCGACGTTCCCGCGCGGGACCGACGGCTACGCCGACGCGTCCGGCACCGCGCGCGGCGGGTACGTGCTCCTCGACACGGAGGGCACGCCCGACGTCATCCTCATCGGCACGGGCTCCGAGGTGCAGCTCGCCGTCGAGGCGCGCGAGATCCTCGCCGCCGAGGGCGTGCAGGCGCGCGTCGTGTCCCTGCCGAGCCGCGAGTGGTTCGACGGGCAGGACGACGCCTACCGCGAGTCCGTCCTGCCGTCCGGCGTCCGTGCGCGCGTGTCCGTCGAGGCGGGCGTCGCGCAGGGCTGGCGCGAGCTCGTCGGCGACGCCGGCCGCACGGTGAGCCTCGAGCACTACGGTGCGTCGGCCGACTACCAGGTGCTGTACCGCGAGTTCGGCATCACGTCCGAGGCCGTCGCGGCGGCGGCGCGCGAGTCGATCGCGGCCGCCCGTGGCGGCGACGCCCCGGGCGCCGCGGCCTCCCCGTCGGAGGGCGGCACTGGCGACCAGCTCTGACCCTTCGTAGATTCCGAGGTGGGGCCGCGTGCGGCCCCACCTCGGGACGGTCCGGGTCGGGTCGCACGGCCCGGGCAGCACGTCCGCAGCGAGAGCACCACCGAGAGGAAGTCCGATGACGCAGTCCACCGCGGTCCCCGGCCCCATCGAGCAGCTCACGGGAGCGGGCGTGTCGATCTGGCTCGACGACCTCTCCCGAGAACGGCTGCGCTCGGGCAACCTCGCCGAGCTCGTCGCGACGCGCGGCGTCGTCGGCGTCACGACGAACCCCACGATCTTCGCCGCGGCCGTCGCGAAGGGCGACGCGTACGACGCGCAGCTCGCCGACCTCGCGGCCGCGGGCACCGACGACGCGGCCGTCGAGGCCGCCGTCGAGAGCATCACGACGGACGACGTGCGGGCCGCCGCCGACCTCCTGCGCCCCGTGTACGACGCCACGGACGGCGTCGACGGGCGCGTGTCGATCGAGGTGGACCCGCGCCTCGCGCACGACGCGGACGCGACCGTGGAGACCGCCGAGCGCCTGTGGCGCACGATCGACCGGCCCAACGTCTTCATCAAGATCCCCGCGACCGTCGAGGGCCTCGACGCGATCACGCGCACCCTCGCGCAGGGCATCAGCGTCAACGTCACGCTCATCTTCTCGCTCGCGCGCTACCGCGCGGTCATGGACGCCTTCGCCGCCGGCCTGGAGCAGGCCCGCGCGGCCGGGACCGACCTCGCGCCGATCGGATCCGTCGCGTCGTTCTTCGTCTCGCGCGTCGACACCGCGGTGGACGCGGCGCTGGAGAAGGTCGGCACGCCGGAGGCGCTCGACCTGCGCGGCCAGGCCGCGGTCGCCAACGCCCGGCTCGCGTTCGAGGCGTACGAGGAGTTCCGCCAGACCGACCGGTGGCGCTCGCTCGCCGCCGCCGGCGCGCACCCGCAGCGGCCTTTGTGGGCGTCCACGGGCGTGAAGAACCCGGAGTACCGCGACACCCTCTACGTCGACGAGCTCGTCACGGACGGCGTCGTGAACACCATGCCCGAGTCGACGCTCCAGGCGTTCGCGGACCACGGCGTCGTGACGGGCGACACCGTCACGGGCACCGCCGCCGCGTCCCGCCGCACGATCGAGACCGTCGAGTCGTTCGGCGTGTCGCTCGTCGAGGTCACCGACCGCCTCGAGGCCGAGGGCGTGCGCAAGTTCGAGGACAGCTGGACCGAGCTCCTCGACACGACGCGCGACAACCTGCGCCGGCTCGCCTCCTCCTGACCGACGGCGCGCGGCCGCCGACGCGGCCGCGCGTCCGACCTGCGGGAACGGCGGCGGACGCCCCGGCGGCGCCCCTATGATCCGCAGACGCCCCTGACCCTCTGCAGTCCTCCGACCCCTCCCCGAACGGAACGGTGCCCCCAGGTGAGACCGGCCAAGATCACGCCAGAGCACAACCCTCTGCGCGACCCCCTCGACCTGCGCCTGCCCCGGATCGCGGGCCCCTGCGGGCTCGTCATCTTCGGCGTCACGGGCGACCTCGCCCGCAAGAAGCTCATGCCCGCGGTGTACGACCTCGCCAACCGCGGTCTGCTCCCCCCGGGCTTCGCGCTGACGGGCTTCGCGCGCCGTGACTGGGAGGACCAGGACTTCGCCCAGGTCGTGCACGACGCGGTGAAGGAGCACGCGCGCACGCCGTTCCGCGAGGCGACGTGGCGCCAGCTCGCCGAGGGCATCCGCTTCGTCCAGGGCTCCTTCGACGACGACGAGGCGTTCGAGCGCCTGCGCGAGACGGTCGAGACCCTGGACGCCGAGCGCGGCACGGGCGGCAACCACGCGTTCTACCTGTCGGTCCCGCCGAGCGCGTTCCCCGTCGTGTGCCGCCAGCTCGCCGAGTCGGGGCTGTCCCGCTCGGCGGAGGACGCGTGGCGCCGCGTGGTCATCGAGAAGCCGTTCGGCCACGACCTCGCGAGCGCGCGGGAGCTCGACGCCGTCGTGTCGGAGGTCTTCCCGCCCGACTCGGTCTTCCGCATCGACCACTACCTCGGCAAGGAGACGGTCCAGAACCTCCTCGCCCTGCGCTTCGCGAACCAGATGTTCGAGCCCATCTGGAACGCGAACTACGTCGACCACGTGCAGATCACGATGGCCGAGGACATCGGCATCGGGGGCCGCGCCGGCTACTACGACGGCATCGGCGCCGCGCGCGACGTCATCCAGAACCACCTGCTCCAGCTCCTCGCGCTCGTCGCGATGGAGGAGCCCGTGTCGTTCGACGCGCCGTCGCTGCGCGCCGAGAAGATCAAGGCGCTCTCCGCCGTCCGGCTCCCCCGGGAGCTGTCGCGGCACACCGCGCGCGGGCAGTACGCCGCGGGCTGGCAGGGCGGCGAGGAGGTCATCGGCTTCCTCGACGAGGACGGCATCCCCGCGGACTCGAGGACCGAGACGTACGCGGCGATCCGCGTGGACATCGACAACCGCCGCTGGGCGGGCGTGCCGTTCTACCTGCGCACGGGCAAGCGCCTCGGGCGTCGCGTCACCGAGGTCGCGGTCGTGTTCAAGAAGGCTCCGCACCTGCCGTTCGAGACGTCGCAGGCGTCCGACCTCGGCAACAACGCGCTCGTCATCCGCGTCCAGCCCGACGAGGGCGTGACGATGCGCTTCGGCGCCAAGGTCCCGGGCACCGCGATGGAGGTCCGCGACGTCACGATGGACTTCGGGTACGGGCACGCGTTCACGGAGTCCTCCCCGGAGGCGTACGAGCGGCTCATCCTCGACGTGCTCCTCGGCGACCCGCCGCTGTTCCCCACCCGCGAGGAGGTCGAGCTCTCCTGGAAGATCCTCGACCCCATCACGGCGCACTGGGAGGCGAAGGGCGCGCCCGAGCCGTACCGCTCCGGCACGTGGGGACCGGAGTCCGCCGACGCGATGCTCGCGCGCGACGGCCGCTCGTGGCGGCGCCCGTGACCGCTCTCGGGGCGCCGCCCTCGCGGAGCGCGGCGCTCCTGCCCGACACCCCCCGACCCCGTCGTGCGCGCCGGCGCGGCACGACCCTCCGACCGGCGAGGACCCCGCGATGATCATCGACATGCCCGACACGACGACGAACGCGGTGAACAAGCGCCTCGTGCGCCTGCGGGACGAGGGCGGCGCGATCGCGCTCGGCCGCGTCCTGACGCTCGTCGTCATCGCCCGCGAGTCCGACGTCGAGACCTCGATCGAGGCGGCGAACGACGCGAGCCGCGAGCACCCGTGCCGCGTCATCGTCGTCGCGCCGTCCGGGCGGAGCACGACCCCGCACCTCGACGCCCAGATCCGCGTCGGCGGCGACGCCGGCGCGTCCGAGGTCGTCGTGCTGCGCACGGCGGGCCCGCTGCTCGAGCACGCCGACACGCTCGTCATGCCCCTGCTGCTGCCCGACGCCCCGATCGTCGTGTGGTGGCCGGGGCAGCCGCCCGCCTCGCCCGACGACGACCCGGTCGGCGCGATGGCGCAGCGGCGCATCACGGACTCCATCACCGCCAAGGACCCCGAGGCGACGCTCGCGCAGCTCGCGACGACGTACGGCCCGGGCGACTCGGACCTCGCGTGGGCGCGCGTCACGCTGTGGCGCGGCCTCATCGCCGCCGCGCTCGACCAGCCGCCGTACGAGCCGGTGACGAGCGTCGTCGTCGAGGGCCAGGCGAAGCACACGTCGCTCGACCTGCTCGCCGCGTGGCTCGGGTCGCGCCTGCGGTGCCCGGCGCAGGTCGTGCGACGGCGTGGCGCCGAGGCGATCACGCGCGTCACGCTCGAGCGCAAGAGCGGCCCGATCGTCCTCGACCGCCCCGACGGCCGCATCGTGACCATCAGCCAGCCCGGCAAGCCCGACCGCCGCGTCGCCCTCCCGATCCGCACCCTGAGCGAGGCCCTCATCGAGGAGCTGCGCCGCCTCGACCCGGACGAGATCTACGGCGAGGTGCTCACCAAGGGCCTGCAGAAGGTGGGCGCATGAGCGCCACGCAGCCCAAGGCCCACGCCGCCCACGCGCGCCTCGTCGTCGTGCACCCCGACGCGGGGGTCCTCGCCGAGGCGGTCGCGTCGCGCCTCGTGACGCGGCTCCTCGACGTGCAGTCGGTGCGCCGCCCGGTGCACGTCGTGCTCACGGGCGGCACCGTCGGCATCGCGAGCCTCGCCGCGCTGGCCCGCCACCCCGCGCGCGACGCGGTCGACTGGACCGGCGTGCACCTGTGGTGGGGCGACGAGCGGTTCCTCGCGTCGGGCGACGGCGAGCGCAACGAGACCCAGGCGCGGGACGCGCTGCTCGACCACCTGCCGCAGCTCCCGGCCGAGAACGTGCACCCGATGCCGTCGGCCGACGCCGCGGCCACGCCCGAGGAGTCCGCCGCGGCGTACGCCGCGACGCTCGCCGAGCACGCGCCCGCCGGCGCGGCCGTGCCCGAGTTCGACGTCCTCCTGCTCGGCATGGGGCCGGACGGCCACGTCGCGTCGCTCTTCCCCGGGCACCCCGGCCTCGACGTGCAGGGCGTGCCGACCGCGGGCGTCCACGGCTCCCCCAAGCCGCCGCCCGAGCGCGTGACGCTGACGTTCGAGGCGATCGCCCGGGCACGGCAGGTCTGGGTCGTCGCGGCCGGCGCCGAGAAGGCGCCCGCCGTCGCCGCCGCGCTCGGCGGGGCACCGGCCCGCGAGACGCCCGCCGCGGCGGTCGCCGGCACCGAGCGCACCCTGTGGCTCGTCGACGTGGCGGCCGCGGGCGACCGCGCGGAGGCTGATCCCGCATGACGACCGGCGCGCCCGACGACCTCGCCGGCCCGACCGACCCCGCAGCGACGTGGGACGCGGTCGACGCCTACTTCGGCCCGCTCGTGGGCGAGGACGACGTGCTCGCCGCCGCGTCGGAGCGCGCACGGGCGGCCGGTCTCCCCGAGATCCAGGTCTCGGCCGCGCAGGGCCGTCTCCTGCAGCTCCTCGCGCTCGCCACGGGCGCGCGACGCGTCCTGGAGGTCGGCACGCTCGGCGGGTACTCGACGATCTGGCTCGCCCGCGCGCTCCCGCCGGACGGCGGCACCCTCGTCACGTGCGAGATCGACCCGGCGCACGCGGCCGTGGCACGCGAGTCGCTCGCCGCGGCCGGGCTCTCCGCGGTCGTGGACGTCGTCGTGGGTCCCGCGGCGGACACGCTGCGCCGGCTCGTCGACGAGGGCACGGAGCCGTTCGACCTCGTGTTCGTGGACGCGGACAAGCCGTCGAACCCCGTGTACCTCGACCTCGCGGTCCGGCTCTCGCGGCCCGGCACGCTCGTCGTCGTGGACAACACCGTCCGCGGCGGGGCGGTCGCGGACCCGCGGAGCACCGACCCCAACGTCCTCGGGGTCCGGGAGATGGTCGCGCGCATCGTCGACCACCCGCGCCTCGACGCCACGGCCGTGCAGACCGTCGGCTCCAAGGGCTACGACGGGTTCGTCCTCGCGCGCGTGCGCGGCTGAGCCGCGACGGAACAGCGCGAGTCACGCCTTCCGGGTGCGGCGCGCCCCGGGACTGCCCTCGTCGGTGAGCGGCGGCCCCGTCGTCGGTGAGGGGCGGTCAGACGCCGCGACGGGCGCGCAGCGCGGCGAGCGCCTCGTCGAGGATGGCCACGCCGTCCTCGTCGCTGCGGCGCTCCTTCACGTACGCGAGGTGCGTCTTGTACGGCTCGTTGCGCAGCGGCGTCGGCGGGTTCTCGCGGTCCTGGCCGGCCGGGAAGCCGCACCGCGGGCAGTCCCAGGTCTCCGGAGCCTCGATGTCCGCCTCCGAGGAGAAGCTCGGCCGCGTCTCGTGACCGTTCGCGCACCAGTAGGACACCCAGAAGCGCGGCGCGATCTCGCCGCGCTCGGACTCCCCGAGCGGTCCCGCCCCGACGCGCGACCCGCGGATCGCGTTACCACCTGCCACGTGCTCTCCCCCGTCCGTGCCGTCGTCGGCACTCGCTCTGCCCGTACCGCGCTGGGTCGCGCGGCTGCCCCCCTGCGACTTCCTCGAGCCCTCCCGACGCCCCGTCAGGGCGTGCGGGTCAGCTCACCTTCTGGAGAAGACCCAGGAGCACGATGACGACCGCCCAGACGAGGGCGAAGGCCACGGTGATCCGGTTGAGGTTGCGCTCGGCGACGCCGGAGCTGCCCACCGAGCTCGAGATCCCGCCGCCGAACATGTCGGACAGACCGCCGCCCTTCCCCTTGTGCATGAGCACGAGCAGGGTGAGGAAGGCGCTGGTCAGCACCAGCAGGATCTGGAGGATGATGCGCAGCACGTCCACGAGTACGTCCTTGAGGCTCAGGGCCGGCCCGACCGTTGTCGAGCGCGACCGCACGGTTGTGGTGAGCGGGCGTGACCCGCTGCACAGGGGACAAGAGTAGGCGACGCGAGGCCGCCGCGGCCAACCCCGGCCGCCGGCGTCTCACGTCCGGCCCCGACGGCCCCGGGATCTGCTCCCCGGAGCCGTCGGGCGACGCGTCCGCGGAGGTCAGGCCCCGGTCGCGTGCGACTGGTAGCGCGCGATGCGGGCGAACTCCTCCGGGTCGAGGCTCGCGCCGCCGACGAGCGCGCCGTCGACGTCGGGCTGCGCCATGATCGCGGCGACGTTCGAGGACTTCACCGAGCCGCCGTAGAGGATGCGGGTCGCGTTCGCGAGGTCCGCGTCGTAGAGGTCGCCCAGGGCGCCGCGGATCGCGCCGCAGACCTCCTGCGCGTCCTCGGGCGTCGCGACCTCGCCCGTGCCGATGGCCCACACGGGCTCGTAGGCGATGACGAGCGTCGCGAGCTGCGCGGCGGGGAGACCCGCGAGCGCGCCCTCGACCTGCGCGAGCGTGTAGGGGATCTGCTCGCCCGCCTTGCGGACGTCCAGACCCTCGCCCACGCAGACGATCGGGGCGATGCCCTGACCCACGGCGGCGACGATCTTCTCGTTGACCAGCGCGTCCGTCTCGCCGTGGTACTGGCGGCGCTCGGAGTGGCCGATCGCGACGTAGCTCACGCCGAGCTTGGCGAGCATCGTCGCCGAGATCTCGCCGGTGTACGCGCCCTCGGCGTGCGCCGAGACGTCCTGCGCGCCGTACTTCAGCTCGAGCTTGTCCGCGTCCACGAGGGTCTGCACGGAGCGCAGGTCGGTGAACGGGGGCAGCACGGCCACCTCGACGGCCGCGTAGTCGTGCTTCGCGTCCTTGAGGGTCCACGCGAGCTTCTGCACGGTGTGGGTCGCCTGGTGGTGGTCCAGGTTCATCTTCCAGTTGCCCGCCATGAGCGGGGTGCGGGTGTTCGCCACGGTCCTTCTTCTCTCTGTGGGGCCCGCCCCGCCCCGCAGGAGCGGGGCGGAGCGGGAGGGGTACGGGAGGGGCGTCAGCCCTCGAGGACGGAGATCCCGGGCAGGTCCTTGCCCTCCAGGAACTCGAGGCTCGCGCCGCCGCCGGTCGAGATGTGGCTGAACCCGGCCTCGTCGAAGCCGAGGATGCGCACGGCCGCGGCCGAGTCGCCGCCGCCGACGATGGTGAACGCGCCGTTCGCCGTCGCGTCCACGAGGGCCTGCGCGACGGCGCGCGTGCCGCCCGAGAACGCGTCGAACTCGAACACGCCCGCCGGGCCGTTCCAGACGACGGTCTTCGCGTCCGCGATCTTGCTCGCGAAGAGCTGGGCCGACTCGGGGCCGATGTCGAGGCCGATCTTGTCCGCCGGGATGGCGTCCGCGGCGACGACCTCGTGCGGGGAGTCCGCGGCGAACGAGTCGGCGGCCACGACGTCCGTCGGCAGCACGATCTCGACGCCGTTCTTCTCGGCGTCGGCGAGGTAGCCCTTGACGGTGTCGATCTGGTCCTCCTCGAGGAGGGACTTGCCGACGCCGTAGCCCTTGGCCGCGAGGAACGTGAAGACCATGCCGCCGCCGATGAGCAGGCGGTCCGCCTTGGTGAGCAGGTTCGCGATGACGCCGAGCTTGTCGGACACCTTCGAGCCGCCGAGCACGACGACGTACGGGCGCTCCGGGTCCTCGGTCGCCTTGCGCAGCGAGTCGACCTCCTTGAGGACGAGCTCGCCGACCGCGGCGGGCAGCACCTGCGCGACGTCGTAGACCGACGCCTGCTTGCGGTGCACGACGCCGAAGCCGTCGGAGACGAACACGTCGGCGAGCTCCGCGAGGTCGTGCGCGAGCGCCTGACGCTCGGCGTCGTCCTTGGAGGTCTCGCGCGCGTCGAAGCGGATGTTCTCCAGCAGCGCGACCTCGCCCTCGCCGAGCGCGGCGACGGTCTCGCGCGCGGACTCGCCCACGACGTCCTGCGCGAGGTGCACGGGGACGCCGAGCAGCTCCCCGAGGCGCGCGGCGACGGGCGCGAGCGAGTACTTCGCGTCCGGCTCGCCCTTGGGGCGACCGAGGTGCGCGGTGACGACGACCTTCGCACCGGCGTCGGTGAGCTTCTTCAGCGTGGGCAGCGCGGCGCGGATGCGCCCGTCGTCCGTGATGGTCGTCCCGTCGAGCGGGACGTTGAAGTCGGAGCGGACCAGGACGCGCTTGCCGCGCAGGTCGCCCAGGGAGTCGATGGTCTTCATGCGGTCTCCTACGGTTCGGTCGCCGTCGTGCGGGCCCGTGCCGGGGGCCGGCCGTGCCCGCACATGAGGACGTCCGCGTGCGCGTCACCGGGCGGTGCCGGGACGCGCACGCGGACGCATGGTGCTACGCAGGGTCGGGCTGCGTCAGCGGGTGTCTCAGAGCTTGTCGCCGACGAGCTGCGTGAGCGCGACGAGGCTGTTCGAGTAGCCCCACTCGTTGTCGTACCAGGAGACGACCTTGACCTGGTCGCCGATCACCTTGGTGAGCTTCGAGTCGAAGATGCTCTGGTGCGGGTTCGTGACGATGTCGCTCGAGACGATCTCGTCGTCGACGTACTCGAGGATGCCCTTGAGCGGGCCCTCGGCGGCGGCCTTGAGCGCGGCGTTGACCTCCTCGACCGTGACCTCGCGCGAGGCGGTGAAGGTGAGGTCCGTCGCCGAGCCCGTGATGACCGGCACGCGGAGCGCGTAGCCGTCGAGCTTGCCCTTGAGCTCCGGGAGCACGAGCGACACGGCCTTGGCGGCACCCGTCGACGTCGGGACGATGTTCTGCGCGGCGGCGCGGGCGCGACGCAGGTCGCGGTGCGGGCCGTCCTGCAGGTTCTGGTCGCCCGTGTAGGCGTGGATCGTGGTCATGAGACCACGCTCGATGCCGATCGAGTCGTTGAGCGCCTTCGCCAGCGGCGCGAGGCAGTTCGTGGTGCACGACGCGTTCGAGATGATGTGGTGCGCGGCCGGGTCGTACTGGTCCGAGTTCACGCCCATGACGAACGTGGCGTCCTCGTTCTTGGCCGGGGCCGAGATGATGACCTTCTTGGCACCGGCGTCGATGTGCGCCTTGGCCTTGGTCGCGTCGGTGAAGAAGCCGGTCGACTCGATGACGATGTCGGCGCCCAGCTCGCCCCAGGGGAGGTTCGCGGGGTCGCGCTCGGCGAGGGCACGGATCTTGACGCCGTCGACGATGATGTTCTCGTCGTCGAAGTCCACGCTCTTGGGGAAGCGGCCCAGCACCGTGTCGTACTTGAGCAGGTGCGCGAGCGTCTTGTTGTCCGTGAGGTCGTTGACGCCCACGATCTCGATGTCGGCGCCCGACTCGACGATGGCGCGGTAGAAGTTCCGTCCGATACGACCGAAGCCGTTGATACCGACGCGGATGGTCACAATGCCCTCCTCAGGGCGCGCCGGTTGTCCCGACGCACACGGTTGATGCCGAACGATCACGTACGCCGTCGTACGCAGGTGGTGATGGCGTTCGTGCCCCGCTGCCCGGATCCCGGCACAGCACCCTCCGTGCCCGCGGGATCGTCACGGCGACAGCCGGGACCACCCACGCCCACGAGGGGTGTCAGCGAAGGAGCACGTCGTTGTCACCTGACGCATCCGAGCCTATACCAACACCACGCCAGCATGTGACCTGGATCCCACGCCTCGGGACCATCGTCCCGCCGGTGCGTGACGTCCAGGCATCGGAGCGGCACGGGGACGCGCCGGAACGGGTCGAGCGTGGCGCGTGCCGCTCGGGCGGGTGCGGGCGCGGGCCCCGACCGTCACAGGTCGAGCAGCTCGGGGCTCAGGCCCGCCTCCGTGTCGGGGATCCCGAGCTCGGCGGCGCGCTTGTCCGCCGTCGAGAGCAGTCGCCGGATGCGGCCGGCGACGGCGTCCTTGGTCAGCGGCGGGTCGGCGAGCTGGCCCAGCTCCTCGAGCGACGCCTGCTTGTGGGCGAGCCGCAGCTCGCCCGCCTGGCGGAGGTGGTCGGGCAGGTCGGGGCCGAGGATCTCGAACGCCCGCTCGACCCGCGCGCCCGCGGCGACCGCGGCGCGCGCCGAGCGGCGCAGGTTCGCGTCGTCGAAGTTGGCGAGCCGGTTCGCGGTCCCGCGGACCTCGCGCCGCGCGCGACGCTCCTCCCACACGAGCACCGCCTCGTGCGCGCCGAGCCGCGTGAGGAGCGCGCTGATCGCGTCCCCGTCGCGGATGACGACGCGGTCGACGCCGCGCACCTCGCGGGACTTCGCCGAGACGCCCAGGCGGCGCGCCGCGCCCACGAGCGCGAGCGCCGCCTCGGGGCCCGGGCACGTGATCTCGAGCGCGGACGAGCGTCCCGGCTCGGTGAGCGAGCCGTGCGCGAGGAACGCGCCGCGCCAGGCGGCCTCGGCCTCCTCGACGCCGCCCGAGACGACCTGCGGCGGCAGCCCGCGGACGGGCCGGCCACGCTGGTCGAGCAGACCCGTCTGGCGGGCGAGGGACTCGCCGTCGCGCACGACGCGCACGACGTACCGGCTGCTCTTGCGCAGCCCGCCGGCGGACACCACGATGAGCTCGCTCGTGTGCCCGTAGACGTCCGCGATGGTCTCGCGCAGGCGGCGCGCGGCGATCGCGGTGTCGAGCTCCGCCTCGATGACGACGCGGCCCGAGATGAGGTGCAACCCGCCCGAGAAGCGGAGCATCGCGGAGACCTCCGCCTTGCGGCACGACGTCTTGTCCACCCGCAGCCGAGCCAGCTCGTCCTTCACCTGTGCCGTGAGCGCCATGCGGGACATCCTGCCACCGATGACGGCGCACCGCGGCGGCGGACCGACCACCGCCGCGGGCCCCGTCGTGCCCTGTCGGACGGCTCAGCGCGCGCGCGAGCCGACGTCGCCGAGGAAGTCGTCGAACACGTCGCGGTACGCCGCGGCGAGCCGCAGCGCGTCGTGCCGCGGGGTGCCGTCGCCGCGCCGGACCTGGCGCAGGAGCAGGCGCGCGCCCATGCGCGCCGCGGCGTCGGCGAGCTGCTCGGTGTCCTCCACCGCCGACGGGTCCGCGACGACGGCGTCGATCCGCAGTCCCGGCGCGTGCTTGTGCAGCGCCTCGAGGTGGTCCGTCGCGGACAGCCCGTACGTCTCCCCCGTCTCGCTCGACAGGTTGAGCGTGACGCAGCGCCGCGCCGGCGTCTCGTGCAGGGCGCGCGCGAGCTCGGGCACGAGCAGGTGCGGCATGACGGACGAGAACCAGGAGCCCGGGCCGAGCACGACCCAGTCCGCGTCCTCGACGGCCTGCACGGCCTCGGGGCACGCGGGCGGGTCGGCGGGCACGAGGCGCAGCTGCTCGATCCGCCCGTGGGTGACCGCGACGCGGCTCTGCCCGACGACCGTCTCCAGGGCGTCGCCCGTGCGCACGTCGGCCTCGATGCGCAGCGGCACGGACGCCATCGGGAGCACGCGCCCCCGCGCGCCCAGGAGCTTGCCGACCCAGTCGAGCCCGGCGACCGGGTCGTCGAGCAGCTCCCACAGCGCGACGATGAGCAGGTTCCCCACGGCGTGGTTGTCGAGGTCGCCCTCGGACGTGAACCGGTGCTGGAGCAGCGAGCTCCAGGTGCGGCCCCACTCCGAGTCGTCGCACAAGGCCGCGAGCGCCATGCGCAGGTCGCCGGGCGGCAGGACGCCGAGCTCGGCGCGCAGCCGCCCCGACGAGCCGCCGTCGTCGGCGACCGTGACGACCGCGGTGAGACGGTCGGACATGAGGCGCAGCGCCGAGAGGCTCGCCGACAGCCCGTGCCCGCCGCCGAGGGCGACGACCGCGGGGTTGCGCTTGGCGACCACGTCGCTCACTCCTTGCCGAGGTCCCGTGCCGTGACGATGACGCGCTGGCCCTGCGCGCGCAGGCGGGCGGCGATGGCCTCGCTGATCGCGACGGAGCGGTGCTTGCCGCCCGTGCAGCCCACGGCGATGGTCACGTAGCGCTTCTCCTCCCCCAGGTAGCCGGCCAGCACCGGCTCGAGCGCGCTGACGTACCGGTCGACGAACTCGAGGGCCCCGGGCCGGCCGAGCACGTAGTCGCGCACCGGGGCGTCGCGACCGGTGAGGTGGCGCAGCTCGGTGATCCAGTACGGGTTGGCGAGGAACCGGACGTCGACGACGTGGTCCGCGTCGAGCGGGAGCCCGTACTTGAACCCGAACGAGACGACGTTGATCCGCAGCGTCTCGGGCGTGCCGTCGGCGACCGCGGCGCGCACCTCGCGCGCGAGGTCGTGCACGGTGAGCTCCGAGGTGTCGATGACGACGTCGGAGCGCTCCTCGAGGCTCGCGAGGAGGCGGCGCTCCTCCCCGAGCCCGTCGAGGATCCGCCCCTCCCCCTGGAGCGGGTGCGGGCGCCGCACCTGCTCGTACCGGCGCACGAGCACCTCGTCGGACGCGTCGAGGAACAGGATCCGGTAGAAGACGCCGATCTGGCGCAGGTGGTCGAGCACCTCGACGAGGTCGGTGAAGAACTCGCGCCCGCGCACGTCGACGACGGCCGCGATCCGCTCGAGCGCCGACCCGGAGCGCGTCATGAGGTCGACGAGCGGGACGATCATGCGCGGCGGCAGGTTGTCGACGACGTACCAGTCGAGGTCCTCGAGCACCGCCGCCGCGCGCGTGCGCCCGGCGCCGGACATGCCCGTGATGATGAGCACCTCCGGGTCGCGGGACTCGGGCGCGGGCGTCGCGGCCTCGATGGCGGGGATGCCGCTGGGGACGGTGATCGGGGAGGGCTCCGGCACGCGGGCAGAGGACGCCTGCGGGCTGAGGTCCGGGGTCGGCTCCGAGGTCATGGCACCAGCATGCCAGCCGCTCACGCGCGGGCCGTGGCCCCGTCGCCCGCCGGAGTGTCCTGGGCGGCACCGGACGCGTCGGGCGCGGCCTGCTCGGCCGCGCCGCCCAGCGCGGCGACCACGGCCTGCGCCGTGCGCTCGCCCATGCCCCGCACGCTCGCGATCTCGTCGACGCTCGCGGCGCGCAGCCGCTTGAGCGACCCGAAGTGCTTGAGCAGCGCCGTCCTGCGCGCCGGGCCGAGCCCGGGGACGTCGTCGAGCGCCGACGCCGTCATGCCCTTGCTGCGCTGCCTGCGGTGCTGCGCGATCGCGAACCGGTGCGCCTCGTCGCGCACGCGCTGGAGCAGGTACAGCCCCTCGGACGAGCGGCGCAGGATGACCGGGTACTCCTCCCCGGGCACCCAGACCTCCTCGAGGCGCTTGGCGAGACCGCACAGCGCGACGTCGTCGATCCCGAGGTCCTCGAGCGCGCGGGCGGCGGCGGCCACCTGGGGCGGGCCGCCGTCCACGACGACGAGGTTCGGCGGGTACGCGAACCGCGCACGCCGGTCGGTGGGCGCGTCGGCGTCGACCTCGCCGCTGCGCGGGACGTAGCCCGCGGCCTCGGCGGCGCGCTCGGCCCGGCGCCCCGCGGCGTCGGAGGCGTCGGCGACGTCGTCCGCCTCGAGGTCGAGCTCGACCTCGCCCGAGCGCGACCGGTCGGCCAGGTAGCGCTTGAACCGGCGCGTGATGACCTCGTACATCGCCGCGGTGTCGTCCGCCGCGCCGTCGCCGTCCGGGCCGCGCACCGTGAAGTGCCGGTACTCGCTCTTGCGCGCGAGGCCGTCCTCGAAGACCACCATCGACGCGACCTGGTACGTGCCCTGGTTGTGCGAGACGTCGTAGCACTCGATCCGCAGCGGCGCCGACTCGAGGTCGAGGGCCTCCTGGATCTCGCGCAGCGCCTGGCTGCGGGTCGTGAGGTCGCCCGCGCGGCGCGTGCGGTGCAGCGCGAGCGCGTGCTCCGCGTTGGCGCGGACCGTCGCGGCGAGCTCCTTCTTGTCGCCCCGCTGGGGCACGCGCACGTCGACGCGCGCGCCGCGCAGGCCCGAGAGCCACGTGGTCACCTGGTCGGTGTCGGGCGGCAGGACCGGGACGAGCACCTCGCGCGGCACGGCGTCGCGCGCGCCCGCACGGCCGGAGCGCGCGCCGGCGTCCGCCGCGATCGCCTCCTCGGCCGCGCCGTACACCTGCTGGAGCAGGTGCTCGACGAGCTCCGCGTCCGTGACGTCCTCGACCTTCTCGACGATCCAGCCGCGCTGACCGCGGATGCGCCCGCCGCGCACGTGGAACACCTGCACGGCGGCCTCCAGCTCGTCGCCGACGAGCGCGAACACGTCCGCGTCCGTGCCGTCCGCGAGGACGACCGCGTTCTTCTCGGTCGCGCGCTGGAGCGCCGCGATGTCGTCGCGCAGGCGCGCCGCGGCCTCGTACTCCATCGCCGCGGCCGCCTCGTTCATCTTGCGCTCGAGCCGGCGCACGAAGCGCTGGGTGTCCCCCGCCATGAAGTCGCAGAAGTCCTCCGCGAGCGCCCGGTGGTCCTCGGGCGTGATCCGCCCGACGCACGGCGCGGAGCACTTGTCGATGTAGCCGAGCAGGCAGGGCCGGCCCGTCTGGTGCGCGCGCTTGAACACGCCGGCCGAGCACGTGCGCACGGGGAAGACGCGCAGCAGCAGGTCGAGCGTCTCGCGGATCGCCCACGCGTGGCCGTACGGGCCGAAGTACCGGGTGCCGGGGCGCTTCGCCCCGCGCATCACCTGGGCGCGCGGGAACTCCTCCCCCATCGTCACGGCGAGGTACGGGTAGGACTTGTCGTCGCGGTACTTGACGTTGAACCGCGGGTCGAACTCCTTGATCCACGTGTACTCGAGGGCCAGCGCCTCGACCTCGGTCCCGACGACCGTCCACTCGACCGAGGCCGCGGTCGTCACCATGGTCTGCGTGCGGTGGTGCAGGTTCGCGACGTCCTGGAAGTAGCTCGACAGGCGCGCCCGCAGGTTCTTGGCCTTGCCGACGTAGATCACGCGACCGTGCGCGTCACGGAACCGGTAGACGCCCGGCGAGGTGGGGATCTCCCCCGGCGCAGGGCGGTACGTCGCGGGGTCAGCCATGGTCTCCAGCCTAGGTCAGGCCACCGACGTCGCGGCGGCGGGTCGAGCCCCGGAACCGGGTCCGCGGGCACGGGCGAATTTCGGTGTGACGGGCGTCACCGCCCGTTAGGGTGACGGCCATGAGCGCACAGCACGGGTACACCGCCACCGTCCGCTGGACCGGCGCGGGCGACAAGGGCACGGCCGCCTACACGTCGTACAGCCGCGACCACGACGTCCTCCTGCCGGGTCGGCCCCCGCTGCCCGGGTCGTCCGACCCCGCGTTCCGGGGCGACCCGGAGCGCTTCAGCCCCGAGGAGCTGTTCGTCGTCAGCCTCTCCCAGTGCCACATGCTCTGGTTCCTCCACCTCGCGGCGGCCGCGGGCGTCGTCGTGCGCGAGTACGTCGACGACGCCACCGGCACGATGCGCGTCGAGTCGGGCGGCGAGGGGCAGTTCACCGACGTCACGCTCCACCCGCGCGTCGTGGTCGACGACGGCCCCGGGACGGACGAGGAGTCGCTCGCCACGCTGCACCAGCGCGCGCACGACCACTGCTTCATCGCACGCTCGGTGAACTTCCGCGTGCTCGTGGAGCCGGCGCCCGCGCGACGCGCCGCCGCCTGACGCGCTCCGGCGGCCCCGGACGCCAGCTCGACGGCGGCCGGGGACGCTACGCCGCCGAGGCCTTGCGCCGCGCGCCGGCCTTCGGCTTCTCGTCCGTCGCCCGGCGTGCCGCCGCGGAGCGGCCCTTGCCCTTCGCGCCCTTCGCCGCGGGAGCCGGCGCGGACGCCGCCGGGGCGGTCCCGACCGGCACGGGGTCGTGCTGGTCGAGGATCTCCGCGAGGAAGCGCCCCGTGTGGCTGGCCTCGACGCGCGCGACCTGCTCGGGCGTGCCCTCCGCGACGACCGTGCCACCGCCAGAGCCTCCCTCGGGGCCCATGTCCACGACCCAGTCCGCGCTCTTGATGACGTCGAGGTTGTGCTCGATCACGAGGACGCTGTTGCCCTTGTCGACGAGCGACTGGAGCACGCCGAGCAGCTTGCGGATGTCCTCGAAGTGCAGGCCCGTCGTCGGCTCGTCGAGCACGTAGATCGTGCGGCCCGTCGAGCGCTTCTGCAGCTCGCTCGCGAGCTTGACGCGCTGCGCCTCGCCGCCCGAGAGCGTCGGCGCCGGCTGACCGAGGCGGACGTACCCGAGACCGACCTCGACGAGCGTCTTGAGGTGCCGCGAGATCGCCGGCACCGCGGCGAAGAACTCCGCGGCCTCCTCGATCGGCATGTCGAGCACGTCGGCGACGGTCTTGCCCTTGAAGTGCACCTCGAGCGTCTCGCGGTTGTAGCGCGCGCCGTGGCACACCTCGCACGGGACGTAGACGTCGGGCAGGAAGTTCATCTCGATCTTCAGCGTGCCGTCGCCCGAGCACGCCTCGCAGCGGCCGCCCTTGACGTTGAACGAGAAGCGGCCCGGCGTGTACCCGCGGACCTTGGCCTCGGTCGTCTCCGCGAAGAGCTTGCGCACGTGGTCCCACACGCCCGTGTACGTCGCGGGGTTCGACCGCGGCGTGCGTCCGATCGGCCCCTGGTCGACGTGCACGACCTTGTCGAGGTGCTCGAGCCCCGTGACGCGCGTGTGCCGGCCGGCCACCTGGCGCGCGCCGTTGAGCTCGTTGGCGAGCACGGTGTAGAGGATCGAGTTCACGAGCGTGGACTTGCCGGAGCCGGACACTCCCGTGACGGCGGTGAACGTGCCGAGCGGGAAGCTCACGTCGATGCCCGTGAGGTTGTGCTCGCGCGCGCCGACGACCTTCACCTGGCGCGCCGGGTCGACGGGGCGGCGCTGCGCCGGCAGCGGGATGCTGCGCCGGCCCGAGAGGTACGCGCCCGTCACCGACTCGGGGGCCTCCAGGAGGCCCGCGTAGTCGCCCGAGTGCACGACGCGGCCGCCGTGCTCGCCCGCGCCCGGGCCGATGTCCACGACCCAGTCCGCCGTGCGGATGGTGTCCTCGTCGTGCTCGACGACGATGAGCGTGTTCCCCAGGTCTCGCAGGCGCGTGAGCGTCTCGATGAGACGGCGGTTGTCGCGCTGGTGGAGCCCGATGCTCGGCTCGTCGAGCACGTAGAGCACGCCGACGAGGCCGGAGCCGATCTGCGTCGCGAGCCGGATGCGCTGCGCCTCGCCGCCGGACAGCGTCGCCGCGGGACGCTCGAGCGACAGGTAGTCGAGCCCGACGTCGAGGAGGAAGCCCAGCCGCGCGTGGATCTCCTTGAGCACCTCGGTCGCGATCGCGCGCTCGCGCGCCCCGAGCTCGAGCGAACCGAGGAACGCCGCGGCCTCGCGCAGCGGCAGGCGGCACACGTCCCAGATGGACTTGCCGCCGACCTTGACCGCGAGCACCTCGGGCTTGAGGCGCGCACCCTGGCACACGGGGCACGGGACCTCGCGCATGAAGGCCTCGTACTTCTCCTTCGACCACTCGGACTCGGTCTCCGTGTGGCGGCGCTCGAGGAACGTGATGACGCCCTCGAAACCCGTCGAGTACTGCCGCTCGCGGCCCCAGCGGTTCTTGTACCGCACGTGCACCTGGTGGTTCTGCCCGTGCAGCACGGCCTTCTTGGCCCGCTCGGGCAGCGCACGCCACGGCGTGTCCATCGAGAACCCGAGGTCGTCCGCGAGCGCCGTGAGCACGCGCTCGAAGTACTCCGAGGAGATCTGCGCCCACGGCGCGACCGCGCCCTCGCGCAGCGACTTCTCCTCGTCGGGGATCACGAGGTCCGGGTCGACCTCGAGGCGGAAGCCGATGCCCGTGCACTCGGGGCACGCCCCGTAGGGAGCGTTGAACGAGAACGTGCGCGGCTCGATCTCGTCGAGCGCGAGCTCGTGGTCGTTGGGGCACGCGCGCTTCTCGGAGAAGCGGCGCTCGCGCGCCGGGTCGTCCGGGTCGGCGTCGACGAGCTCGACGACGACCAGACCGCCGGCGAGGCCGAGCGCGGTCTCGACCGAGTCGGTCAGGCGGCGCTGCACGCCCTCGCGCGCGACGAGGCGGTCGACGACGACCTCGATGTCGTGCTTGAGCTTCTTCTCGAGCGCGGGCACGTCCGTGAGCGTGCGCACCTCGCCGTCGACGCGGGCGCGCGCGAAGCCCTTGGTCTGCAGCTCCTTGAAGAGCTCGGAGTACTCGCCCTTGCGCCCGCGCACGACCGGCGCGAGCACCTGGTAGCGCGTGCCCTCGGGCAGCTCGAGCAGGCGGTCGACGATCTGCTGCGGCGTCTGCGCGGTGACGCGCTCGCCGCACACCGGGCAGTGCTGCGTGCCCGCGCGCGAGAACAGCAGGCGCAGGTAGTCGTACACCTCGGTGATGGTGCCGACGGTCGACCGCGGGTTGCGGTTCGTCGACTTCTGGTCGATCGACACCGCGGGCGACAGGCCCTCGATGAAGTCCACGTCGGGCTTGTCCATCTGGCCGAGGAACTGGCGCGCGTACGCGGACAGCGACTCGACGTAGCGGCGCTGGCCCTCCGCGAAGATGGTGTCGAACGCGAGCGACGACTTGCCCGAGCCGGAGAGCCCCGTGAAGACGATGAGCCGGTCCCGCGGGAGGTCGAGGTCGACGTTGCGCAGGTTGTGCTCGCGGGCACCGGAGATGACGAGGCGATTGCTCACCGAAGCATCGTACGACCGACCACCGACATTCGCACAGGTGTTCGACGTCACCTTCGCCGCTCCCCCGGCGAACGCTCACCGCAGGCGCACGTCGGGTCCTCGGGCCGTCGCCGGACGCGGCACACTGACGCCATGACGTACACCGGACGAGTCGTCGTGGGCGGCCCGAGCGACCTGCGGCGCCTCGACGCCGTCGAGATCCGCAAGCTCGCGGTCGGGCCGCTCGCGAACGACGTCTACCTCCTCACGTGCCGCCGCACGGGCGCCCAGGTCCTCGTCGACGCCGCGGACTCGCCCGACGACGTGCTCGCGCTCGTGCGCGAGGGCTCGCCGTCGGCGCGCCTCGACCTCGTCGTCACGACGCACCGCCACGCCGACCACTCCCGGGCGCTCGCCGCGGTCGCCGCCGGCACGGGTGCGGCGGTCGCGGTCGGCGACCCCGACGCCGACGCCGTGGCGGCCGCGACCGGCGTGCACGTCGCGCGCCGGGTCGGGCACGGCGACGTCCTGCAGGTCGGCGACCTCACGCTCGAGGTGGTCGCCCTGCGCGGCCACACGCCGGGTTCCGTCGCGCTCGCCTACCGCGAGCCGGGCGCGGTGCGCGAGCCGGAGGCCGTCGCGGGGCGCGTGCACCTCTTCACCGGCGACTCGCTGTTCCCCGGAGGCGTCGGCAACACCGACCGCGACCCGGCGCGCTTCGACCGTCTGCTCACCGACGTGACCGAGCGCGTCTTCGACCGGTTCGACGACGCGACGTGGGTCTACCCGGGCCACGGCGACGACACGACCCTCGGCGCCGAGCGGCCCCACCTCGGCGCGTGGCGCGAGCGAGGCTGGTAGCCGCAGCACCGAGGGTGGGCCGTCCGGACGACCGAGGCGCGGACCCGGCGACCGCGGGCCGGGCCGGGCTGGTTCACTGACCCTCATGCCGATCCACGCCGTCACCTACGTCTACGCCGACCGCGCCGCCGACCTCGACGCGCTGCGCCCCGAGCACCGCGCGTTCCTGCGTGGCCTGCACGAGCGGGGCACGCTGCTCGCGTCCGGCCCGCTGCCCGCCCACGAGGGCGCGCCCGCGGGGGCGCTGCTCGTGCTGGACGGCGAGACGCCCGCCGCGGTCGCCGCGGTGCTCGACGAGGACCCGTTCGCGCGCGCCGGGCTCGTGGCCGAGCGCGCGGTCCGGCCGTGGTCGCCGGTCATCGGCGACTGGGCCGACCGCGCCTGACGCGTCGCCGGCGCCCGCCGTCGGCACGCCCGCCGTCAGCCCGCCGCGGTCCGCGCGGTCCGTCGTCAGCGCGCCCCGTCGTCCTGCGGACGCGAGCCCCAGGTCGGCGTCACCTCGCCGGTGCCCGGGTCGTCGTGCGGCACCTCGACCGGCTCGTCGTCCGACGCGTCGCCCGAGCCGTCCGCGGCGTCCGCCGCGGACGACGCGACGGGAGCGTCCGCCGGATGGTCCTGCTCGTCCCGCGCGTGCGCCGCGCGCGTGCGCAGGAGGCTCGCGACCGTGGTCACCGCGAGCGCCCCGACGATGACGACGAGCGACAGCCAGATCGGCACCGTCGGCACGGCGTCGAGGTGCTCGCCACCGTTGAGGAACGGCAGCGTGTTCTCGTGCAGCGCCTCGAGGATGAGCTTCACCCCGATGAACCCGAGGATCACCGCCAGGCCGATCGGGAGGTAGACGAGCCGCTCGAGCAGCCCGCCCAGCAGGAAGTAGAGCTGGCGCAGGCCCATGAGCGCGAACACGTTCGTCGTGAACACGATGAAGGGGTCCTGCGTGAGACCGAAGATCGCCGGGATCGAGTCGAACGCGAACAGCAGGTCCGTGCTCCCGATCGCGAGGAACACCACCACGAGCGGCGTGAACACGCGCTTGCCGTCCTCGACCGTGCGCAGCCGGCCGCCGTCGTACTGCGTCCCGAGCGGCAGGACGCGCCGCAGGGCGCGCACCGCGCCGTTCTCGCGGTACTCCTCGGGCTCGTCCCCGCCCGCGACGAGCTTGACCGCGGTGTAGATGAGGAACGCGCCGAACAGGTAGAACACCCAGACGAACTGCGCGATGATCGCCGCGCCCGCGAGGATGAACCCGCCGCGCAGGACGAGCGCGACGATGATGCCGACCATGAGCACGCGCTGCTGCTGGTCCCGCGGCACCGCGAACCTCGCCATGATGATGACGAACACGAAGAGGTTGTCCACGGACAGGCTGTACTCGGTCAGCCACCCGGCGTAGAACTCGCCCGCCGGTGCCGCTCCCCCGACCGCACCCACGATCGCCCCGAACACCAGCGCGAGCGCGACGTAGAAGCCGACCCACAGCGCGCTCTCGCGCATCGAGGGGACGTGCGGACGACGCCCCACGACGAGCAGGTCGACGAGGAGCAGGACGGCGAGCGCGGACAGCGCCGCCCACTCGAACCAGAGCGGGAGCTCGTGAACCATCAGTGCGAGCCCTCCGAGCTCTCGACGGAGCGCCGGCGGTCGGCGCGGTCCTTGGCCAGGCTCGCGACCGTGGTGATCGCGAGCACGACGACGATGAACCCGAGCGACAGCGCGGTCGGGATCTCCGGGACGACGGTGATGTGCTCACCGCCGTTGACGAACGGCACCTCGTTGGTGTGCAGCGCGTGGATCACGAGCTTGACGCCGATGAACCCGAGGATCGCGGCGAGGCCGTACGCGAGGTACACCAGACGGTCGAGGAGTCCGTCGATGAGGAAGTAGAGCTGGCGCAGGCCCAGGAGCGAGAAGGCGTTCGCCGCGAAGACGAGGTAGGTCTCCTGCGTGAGGCCGAAGATCGCGGGGATCGAGTCGACCGCGAACAGCAGGTCGGCGCTGCCGATCGCGATCATCACGATGAGCATCGGGGTGATGTACCGCTTGCCGTCGACCTTCGTCGTCATCCGGTCCTCGACGTACGACTCGGTCGTCGGGAACAGGCGGCGCGTCAGCCGCAGCGCGGCGTTCTCGTGGAACTCCTCGTCGTGCCCGGAGCCGGCCTTGACCTGGGTCCACGCCGTGTAGAGCAGGAACGCGCCGAAGACGTAGAAGACCCAGCTGAAGTTCTCGATGAGCGCGGCGCCGAGGAAGATGAAGATCGTCCGCAGCACCAGCGCGATCGTGATGCCGATGAGCAGCACCTTCTGCTGGTACAGCCGCGGGACGCGGAAGCTCGTCATGATGAGGACGAAGACGAAGAGGTTGTCGACCGACAGGCTCTTCTCGGTGATGTAGCCGGCGAAGTACTCGCCGCCGTACGTCGACCCCCACACGGCCCAGACGACCGCGCCGAAGAGCACCGCGACGGCGACGTAACCCGCGGACCACCACGTGGCCTCGCGCAGGCTCGGGGCGTGCGGTGTGCGCACGTGCCCCACGTAGTCCACGGCGAGCATCGCGAGGATGACGCAGACGGTGACGAGCCAGACCCAGACGGGTACGTCCATGAAGATTCCTCCGGTACGTGGGGAGCACGATGTACCGAAGGTCTCTTCCGCCACGCACCGCCACCCGCACCCGCACGGGACGCGGGCTGATGGTTGTGGGACCGGTGACACCGGGCCGACGACTGCGCCGGCCGTGATGACGACATCACCGCACGAGGAATACTCCCCTTCACACGAGGAGCCAGCATAGGCCATGGTCCTCGCGCTCGACACCGCGCGGCGCGCTCGGACACCACGACGCCCCGCCGCGTCCCCGCCCGGGGACCCCGTGCGCCGCCCTCAGGGGCGGGCGGGCCTCAGGCCGTGGCCGCCTGCATCTGGCGCAGTTCCTTCTTGAGCCCGGAGATCTCGTCGCGCAGCCGCGCCGCGAGCTCGAACTGGAGTTCGCCCGCGGCGGCGTGCATCTGGTCGCTGAGCTCCTGGATGAGCTCTGCGAGGTCGCTCGCCGCCGCGCCCGCGAGGCGGTTGCCCGACGACGCGCCCTCCTTGGGCGAGCCCGGTACCGGGGCCTTGCCCTTCGCCGCCTTGCCCGGCTGGCGGTACCCGCCCGCGAGGAGCTCGGCCGTGTCGACGTCCTCGCGCGCGAGCATGTCCGTCACGTCGGAGATGCGCTTGCGCAGCGGCGTCGGGTCGATCCCGTGCTCGGTGTTGTACGCGATCTGCTTCTCGCGGCGACGCTCGGTCTCCTCGATCGCCGCGGCCATCGCGGGCGTGATCTTGTCCGCGTACATGTGCACCTCGCCGGACACGTTGCGGGCCGCGCGGCCGATCGTCTGGATGAGCGACTTGGGCGAGCGCAGGAAGCCCTCCTTGTCCGCGTCGAGGATCGCGACGAGCGAGACCTCGGGCAGGTCGAGACCCTCGCGCAGGAGGTTGATGCCGACGAGCACGTCGTACTCGCCGAGGCGCAGCTCGCGCAGGAGCTCGACGCGGCGCAGCGTGTCGACCTCCGAGTGCAGGTACCGGACCCGCACGTCCTTCTCGAGCAGGTAGTCCGTGAGGTCCTCGGCCATCTTCTTGGTCAGGGTCGTGACGAGCACGCGCTCGTCGCGCTCGACGCGCTCGCGGATCTCGTGCAGAAGGTCGTCGATCTGCCCGGTGGTCGGCTTGACGATGACCTCCGGGTCGACGAGGCCCGTCGGGCGGATGATCTGCTCGACGACGCCGTCCGCCATCGAGAGCTCGTAGTCGCCGGGGGTCGCCGACAGGTAGACCGTCTGGCCGATCCGCTCGACGAACTCCTCCCAGCGCAGCGGACGGTTGTCCATCGCGCTCGGGAGCCGGAAGCCGTGGTCGACGAGGCTGCGCTTGCGCGACATGTCGCCCTCGAACATCGCGCCGATCTGCGGCACGGTGACGTGCGACTCGTCGATCACGAGGAGGAAGTCCTCGGGGAAGTAGTCGAGCAGGGTGTTCGGCGGCGAGCCCGACTCGCGGCCGTCGATGTGCCGCGAGTAGTTCTCGATGCCCGAGCACGTGCCGATCTGGCGCATCATCTCGATGTCGTAGGTGGTGCGCATGCGCAGGCGCTGCGCCTCGAGGAGCTTGTTCTGGCGCTCGAGCTCGTCGAGCCGCTCCGCGAGCTCGGCCTCGATCGACGAGATCGCGCGCTCCATGCGCTCGGGCCCGGCGACGTAGTGCGTCGCGGGGAACACGTGGATGCTCGGCTCGGAGCGGATGACCTCACCCGTCAGCGGGTGCAGCGTCTGGATGCTCTCGATCTCGTCGCCGAAGAACTCGATGCGGACCGCGAGCTCCTCGTACACGGGGATGATCTCGACCGTGTCACCCCGCACGCGGAACGTGCCGCGCGTGAACGCCATGTCGTTGCGCGTGTACTGCATCGTGACGAACTGGCGCAGCAGGTCGTCACGCTCGACCTGCATGCCGACGTCGAGCCGCACCATGCGGTCCACGTACTCCTGCGGTGTGCCGAGGCCGTAGATGCACGACACGGACGCGACCACGACGACGTCGCGCCGCGTGAGCAGGGAGCTCGTCGCCGAGTGCCGCAGGCGCTCGACCTCGTCGTTGATCGACGAGTCTTTCTCGATGTAGGTGTCCGTCTGCGCGATGTACGCCTCGGGCTGGTAGTAGTCGTAGTACGAGACGAAGTACTCGACCGCGTTGTTCGGCAGCAGCTCGCGGAACTCGGTGGCGAGCTGCGCTGCGAGGGTCTTGTTGGGTGCCATGACGAGCGTCGGGCGCTGGAGCTCCTCGATCAGCCATGCGGTCGTCGCGGACTTGCCGGTACCGGTGGCGCCGAGCAGGACGACGTCCTTCTCCCCCGCCCGGACGCGGCGGGCGAGGTCCGCGATCGCCGTGGGCTGGTCGCCCGACGGCTCGTACTCGGAGATGACCTCGAACGGGGCGGTGGCGCGCTGGAGATCGGTCACGGGACGCATGTCTCAACGGTACGTCGCGGCGCCCACACGAACGTCGTGGGCCGGTCGGTGCCCGCGCGACCGACGGACGACGCCCGCCGTCACCAGGGACCAGGAGGCGATTTGGAAGGCGTGGTGCCGAACCTCTAGGTTGGCCTCGACTAGCCGTGCTCCTCGACGTCCGCGGAGCACGGCACGACGACCGCGGCGCAGGCGACGACGCCTGCGGCGAGTTAGTCAGCACCGCTAGCGAACCGACGAAGCACTCGACCTGGAGCCCACACCATGCGCCTGCACCCCGCGCGCCCCCGCGGAACCGCCCTGCTCGCCGCCGTCGCTCTGACGACGGTCGGGCTCGCCGCCCCCGCGAGCGCCACGACCACCGTCGGCGCGGACGACGTCTGCGCCACCGACCCCACCACGCGTCCCGTCGGCGTGTACGAGCTCACCGCCGTGGAGGACAACGGCGTCGGGATCTGGGCGGGCGGCGGCCTCACGGTCACGACGGCGACGGAGCTCGAGGGTCGCGTCGTGGTCGGCGGCGACGCGGACCTCTCGGGCGCAGGCACGCTCAACGTCGGGACCGCCGGCGGCGGGGGCTCCGCGATCACGCCCGCGGGCGGGACCGACATGCTCGTCGTCGGCGGCGACCTCGCGACGGCGGCGAGCACCCAGGTGGGCCTCCACGCGTCGCGCGGGGGCAACGTCGTGGTCGGCGGGGCGGTCACGGGTCCGGCGCCGAGCACCGAGAGCGTGCACGGCCCGAGCGGGACCGTGACGCAGGGCGTGGGCCGCGCGACGGCGCTCGCCCCGTACGCGGACCTCCCCGCGCTCGCCGCCGGGATCGCGGCGGACGCGGCGGACGGCGCGGTCGCGGCGACGCCGACGGGCGGTGCGCTGACCGTCGAGGCCGGGGAGCGCTACGTGCTCACCGCGGACGCCGCCGCCACCCTGCGCGAGCTGCACGTCACCGGCACCGGCCCGGTGCTGCTCACGGTGACCGGCGAGGACGTGAGCGTCCCCGGCCTGACGTACGTCGCGTACGACGGCGTGCGGGTCTACCAGGCGACGCAGCACCTCGCGGCGCACTTCCTGTGGAGCTTCCCCGACGCGACGCACGTGCGGCTCGGCACGAACGACCAGTTCCCCGGGACCGTCGTGGTGCCGCGCGAGGACTCGACGCTCACGGTCGCGACGTCGACGAACGGCCGCGTCCTCGCGAACGGCGCCGTCGCCTACACCGGCGGTGCGGGCATCGAGCACCACAACTACCCGTTCGCCGGGCCGTGCGAGGCCACCCCGCTCGTCGAGGAGCCGAAGCCCGAGCCGTCCCCGGAGGGGCCGAACCCGGGCGAGGGCGTGACCGTGCCGCCGACGACGACCGCGGAGAACCCGCCCGCCGAGGAGCCCGGTGCGCCCACGGCGGAGGCGACGCCCGCCGCCGCGACCGGCGCGACGCCCACCGCGGCCGCGACGCCGACGGCGGTGCCCACCGGCGTGGCGTCGGACGGCGGCCTCGCGACGACCGGCGCGTCGGTCGCCGTGCTCGCGGTGGTGGCGGCCCTGCTGCTCGCGGCGGGCGCCACGATCCTCGTGGTCGCACGCCGACGCGCGGCGGCCTGACGACGGGCGCACGCGCGGGGGCCCGGCGGGCCGTACCTGCCAGGCCCCGTCGGGCCGTACCCTGCTGGACCCGCCGCGCGGGCCTCAGCTCTCGGTGCCCGCCGCGAGGACGGGCTCGGCGGCGCCCCGGAGCGCCTGGCGCACGACGGCCGCGACCGCCGCGACCTGGTCCTCGACCGGCACGGCGCCGGCGTCGGGGACGTGCACGAACCCGGCGCGCCGCCCGGGCGCGGCGCCCCAGCCGTGCTGGAGCGCGTAGAAGACGTCGTTGCAGACGTAGGTGCCAGCGGTGCTCGACACCTCAACGGGCACGCCCGCCTCGCGGACCGCGGCGAGCGACGCCTTGAGCGGGAGCGTCGAGAAGTAGCCGACCGGGCCGCCCGGCACGACCGGGACGTCGACGGGCTGCGCGCCCGCGTTGTCGGGGATCCGCGCGTCGCGCACGTTGACCGCCACGCGCTCGAGTCGCACGCGCGCGGACCCGCCCGCGAGCCCGAGCGCGACGACGACGTCGGGGTCGTGCTCGCGGATCGCGCCCTCGAGCGCCGGCCACGCGCCGTCGAACGTCACCGGAGCCGGACGGCGACGACGCGCTCGCCGACGAGCTCCTCGCCACGCTCCGCGAGCCGGGCCGCGGTCTCCCACGAGGGGTTCGTCGCCGCCCCGTCGAAGGGCTCGAACCCGCTCACGACGACCGTCACGCCTCGTGCTCCTCGATCTCCGCGCGGACCTCGGCGTCGACCTCCGCGCGCACGCGCTCCCAGAGCGCGTCGACCTGCGCCCGGAGGGACTCCGGCGTCCCGGACCCGTCGAGGGTGACGTCGGCCGCCGCGAGGCGCGCGTCGTCGTCGGCCTGCGCCGCGAGGCGCGCACGGGCCTCGCCCTCGTCCAGGCCGCGACCCTCGACGAGGCGCCGCACGCGCACGTCCGCGGGCGTGTGCACGACCACGACGCAGTGGAAGCGCGCCGGGTCGCCGGTCTCGACGAGGAGCGGGATGTCGTGCACCACGACGGCCCGGGGTTCGGCCGCGCCCGCCGCGGCCTCGCGCTCGGCCGCGAGCCGGCGCACCTCCGGGTGGACGATCGCGTTGAGGCGCTCGCGCGCGGCGTCGTCGCCGAAGACGAGACGGCCGAGCGCCGCGCGGTCGAGGGTGCCGTCCGGCCCGAGCACGCCGGGCCCGAAGGCCTCGACGACCTCGTCCAGACCGACCGTGCCGGGCGCGACGGCGTCGCGCGCGAGCGTGTCGTAGTCGATGACGACGGCGCCGAGCTCGGCGAAGCGCGCCAGCGCGACGGACTTGCCCGCCGCGATCCCTCCGGTCAGGCCGATGCGAAACATGCGCTCCATCCTGCCAGCCGGCGGACGACCTCGCGCCGGGGTGCCCGGCTCGACCCGCTGCACCTCGGTCCCGCTCGGAGCACCCTCCTCGGCACGAGCGCGTCGAGCGGGCGGGCAGCCCTGCCTCACGCGCGCCCGGCGAGCGGCCCAGCCTCGCGCCCGTCGGGCTGCTCAGCCGCGCGCGTCGGCCGCAGCCGCACCCTTCTCGCCCTCCGGGCGGCCGCCCGGCGGCGCGCCCGGTCCGGCGCCGCGGTCGCCGTCGGCACCCTCACCCGCGACGACGCGCAGGAGGCGCAGGAGCTCTGCGCGTTCGGCGGCGTCGAGACGTGCGAGAAGGGTGCCCGCGCTGGACGAGCGCTCGGCCCCCACCTGCTCGACCACGTCGCGACCCTGCGGGGTCAGCTCGACGAGCGTGGCGCGACGGTCGTGCGGGTCGGGGGTGCGGCGGACGAGGCCGGCGCGCTCCGCGTCGTCGACCTTGGACGTCACCGAGCGCGGGGCGACGTCGAGCGCCGACGCGACCGCGCCGAGCCGGCACGGGCCGTCGCACCGGGCGAGGAAGCGCAGCATGCGGAACTGCCCGGGCGTGGTCCCGGCGGGCTCGAGCCGCTCGCTCGCCTCGCGCCGCACGCTGCGCAGCGCCGCGTGCAGGAGCGTGAGGAACTCCCCCGCCTCGTCGGACGGGGCCGTCTCGTCCGCCGTGCGCGCCCGGGTCGTGGCACGCTGGCTCGCATCGCTCGTCACGAGGCGAGCGTACCGGGGAATCCGGGACTTGTGGTATCGGCTCATTGTGAGGTAGACTCACTATCGTAGTCGCGCGAGCGGTCCACGAGACCGCGCCCGCCGGCAGGCTCACGCCGCCGCGGACGACGCGCCCCTCCCCCACTCAGGAGGCCCCATGTCTTTCACCTCATCCTTCCCCGGCTCCGGCGGCGGGCGCGGCATGCGCTCGTTCCGCCAGGACTCCACCGTCACCTCGCGACGCCTTCACCGCGGCACGATCCGCCGCGTCCTCGCGTTCGCCCGTCCCTACCGCCGCGCGCTCGCGGCGTTCCTCGTGCTCATCTCGATCGACGCGGCCGCCGGCGCCGTGACGCCGCTGCTGTTCCAGCGGATCATCGACGACGGCATCGCGGCCGGCGACGTCGGCGTCGTCGTCGCGCTCTCGCTCGTCGCCGCGGGCCTCGCCGTCCTCTCGGGCGGCCTCGGTGTCGCGCAGCGCTGGTTCTCCTCGCGCATCGGCGAGGGCCTCATCGTCGACCTGCGCACCGCCGTGTTCGACCACGTGCAGCGCATGCCCCTCGCGTTCTTCAGCCGCACCCGCACCGGCGCGCTCGTGCAGCGCCTCAACGGCGACGTGCTCGGCGCGCAGCAGGCCTTCACGTCGACCCTGTCGAACGTCTTCTCCAACCTGCTCACGGTCGTGTTCGTGCTCGCGGCGATGCTGTCCATGTCGTGGCAGCTCACGCTGCTCGCGCTCACCCTCCTGCCCGCGTTCGTCCTCCCCGCCCGGTGGGTGGGCAAGCGCCTCGCCGCGATCACGCGCGAGAGCTACGAGCTCAACGCCGAGGCGGCGCAGACCATGAACGAGCGGTTCAACGTCGCCGGCGCCCACCTCGTCAAGGTCTTCGGCGACCCGGGTCGCGAGTCGTCCCGCTTCGCCGCGCAGGCCCGCCGCGTGCGGGACATCGGCGTCAAGCAGGCGATGTACGGCACGGTGTTCCGCGTCGGCCTCACCGTCGTCGCGTCCGTCGCGGTCGCGATCGTCTACGGCCTCGGCGGCGTCATGGCCATCTCCGGCACCCTCACCGTCGGCACCGTCGTCGCGCTCACCGCCTACCTCGGGCGCCTCTACGGGCCCCTCACCGCGATGTCCAACGTGCAGGTCGACGTCATGACCGCACTCGTGAGCTTCGAGCGCGTGCTCGAGGTGCTCGACCTCGAGCCGACCGTCACCGACGCGCCCGACGCGACCGACCTCGCCGACGACATCGAGCGGCGGGGCGCGAGCCTCGAGCTCGACGGCGTGACGTTCCGCTACCCGAGCGCGTCGGAGGTGTCGCTCGCGTCGCTCGAGTCCGTCGCGGTCGAGGGCACCGACCCGACCACGGACACCCTGCGCGACGTGTCGTTCTCCGTGCCCGCCGGCGCGATGGTCGCGCTCGTCGGGTCGTCCGGCGCGGGCAAGACCACCGTGTCCCAGCTCGTCACGCGCATGTACGACCCCACGGCGGGCCACGTGCGCATCGCCGGCCGGGACCTGCGCGAGGTCACGCAGGAGAGCCTGCACGACGCCGTCGGCGTCGTCACGCAGGAGGCCCACCTCTTCCACGACTCGATCGCCGAGAACCTCCGGTACGCCAAGCCCGACGCGAGCGACGCCGAGCTCGAGGCAGCGCTGCGGCGCGCGCACGTGTGGGACGTCGTCGCGGCCCTCCCGTCCGGGATGGACACCGTCGTCGGCGACCGCGGCTACCGGATGTCCGGCGGCGAGCGTCAGCGCCTCGCCATCGCCCGCGTGTTCCTCAAGGCGCCGCAGCTCGTCGTGCTCGACGAGGCGACGGCGCACCTCGACTCCGGCTCCGAGGCGGCCGTCCAGGCCGCGCTCGCGGAGGCGCTGCGCGGTCGCACGTCGCTCGTCATCGCGCACCGGCTCTCGACGGTCCGCGAGGCCGACCTCATCGTCGTGCTCGACGCGGGCGAGGTCGTCGAGACGGGCACGCACACCGAGCTGCTCGCCCGCGGCGGCCGCTACGCCGACCTCTACCGGACCCAGTTCGCCGAGTCCCCCGTGCCCGTCGCCTGACGCGAGCATGCGGTTACCGCCCGCGCGCAATTGGTTGCCTCCAGTCACGGGCGCGTGGCGGGACGGAAACACAAGCTCGGCGGAGCGGGGGGGAGGCATGACCCGGCGAAGGCCCGCCACCCCGAGGGGTGGCGGGCCTTCGTGCGACCTGCGACGGTTCCGCCAGGCGGCGGAGCGTCAGGAGATCAGTTGCCGGTGAGCTTCTCGCGGAGCGCGGCGAGCGCCTCGTCCGACGCGAGCGTGCCCGTGGCCTCGGCGGCCGGGGCCGACGAGTAGGACGTGCTCGAGGACGCCGAGCTCGAGGAGCCCGAGTCGCCCGACGCGGCGTCGAAGTCGGCCTTGACGGCCTCGGCGACCTGCTTGCGGTGCGCCTCCCAGCGCTCGTGGGCCTTGGCGTACTCCGCCTCCCACGCCTCGCGCTGCGCCTCGAAGCCCTCGAGCCACTCGTTGGTCTCCGGGTCGAAGCCCTCGGGGTACTTGTAGTTCCCCTGCTCGTCGTACTCGGCGGCCATGCCGTACAGCGCGGGGTCGAAGTCGTCCGACTCCGGGTCCACGCCCTCGTTGGCCTGCTTGAGCGAGAGCGAGATGCGACGGCGCTCGAGGTCGATGTCGATGACCTTGACGAACACCTCGTCACCGACGTTGACGACCTGCTCCGGCAGCTCGACGTGGCGGACGGCGAGCTCGGAGATGTGCACGAGACCCTCGATGCCGTCCTCGACGCGCACGAACGCACCGAACGGGACGAGCTTGGTGACCTTGCCCGGCACGACCTGACCGATCGCGTGGGTCCGGGCGAACGTCTGCCACGGGTCCTCCTGCGTCGCCTTGAGCGACAGCGAGACGCGCTCGCGGTCGAAGTCGACGTCCAGGACCTCGACCGTGACCTCCTGGCCGACCTCGACGACCTCGGACGGGTGGTCGATGTGCTTCCAGGACAGCTCGGAGACGTGCACGAGACCGTCGACGCCGCCGAGGTCCACGAACGCACCGAAGTTGACGATCGAGGAGACGACACCGGGGCGCACCTGGCCCTTCTGCAGCGTCTGCAGGAAGGTGGAGCGGACCTCGGACTGCGTCTGCTCGAGCCACGCACGGCGCGAGAGGACGACGTTGTTGCGGTTCTTGTCGAGCTCGATGATCTTCGCCTCGATCTCCTTGCCGACGTACGGCTGGAGGTCGCGGACGCGACGCATCTCCACCAGGGAGGCCGGGAGGAAGCCACGGAGGCCGATGTCGAGGATGAGACCACCCTTGACGACCTCGATGACGGTGCCGGTGACGACGCCGTCCTCCTCCTTGATCTTCTCGATCGTGCCCCAGGCGCGCTCGTACTGGGCGCGCTTCTTGGACAGGATCAGACGGCCTTCCTTGTCCTCCTTCTGGAGGACGAGGGCCTCGACCGCGTCGCCGACGTTGACGACCTCACCGGGGTCCACGTCGTGCTTGATGGACAGCTCGCGGGAGGGGATGACGCCCTCGGTCTTGTAGCCGATGTCGAGGAGGACCTCGTCGCGGTCCACCTTGACGATCGTGCCTTCGACGATGTCGCCGTCGTTGAAGTACTTGATGGTCGCGTCAACGGCGGCGAGGAAGTCCTCCTCGGTGCCGATGTCGTTGACGGCAACCTGGGGTGCGGACTTCGCGGGGGTAGAGATGGTCATTGAGTTCGATGCTCCGATGCGGACAGGTGTAGTCGAGCGGGTAGGGTTCTCGGCGCACCGCCCCCCGACGCCCCGGTGCGGCGACGTCCTGGTGGTCGTCGTGGTCCGGGATGAAGGCAGGCGCAATGCACCGGCGTCCACCTTATCCGCGTGTCACCCCGCGGGTCAACGCGGCCGCGTGCGCCGCGGCCGGCGCACGCGGCAGGGCGTCAGGCGAGCACGCGCGCGACGCGCAGCAGCTCCTCCGGGACCCGCTTGGGGCGGCCCGCGACCTCCGCGAGAGGGACGAGCTCGACGCGCTCCCCGCGCAGCGCCGTCATGACCCCCGACGTCCCCGCGCTCACGGCGTCGACGGCCGCCACCCCGAACCGGCTCCCGAGGATGCGGTCGGTGGGCGTCGGCTCGCCGCCGCGCTGCACGTGGCCGAGCACGGTGAGGCGCGTGTCGAACCCGGTGCGCTCCGCGATCTCGGCGCTCACGCGCTCGCCGACCGACCCGGCGACGATCTCCCCGAACCGCCCGAGCTGCTGCGTGAACTCCATCGACCCCTCGCGCGGCACGGCGCCCTCCGCGACCACGACGATCGAGAAGTTCGCGTGCGCGCGGTGGCGGTGGCGCAGGAACTTGACGACCTGGTCGATGTCGAACGGCTCCTCCGGCGCGAGCACGACCTCGGCGCCGCCGGCGATGCCCGCGTTGACGGCGATCCAGCCCGCGTGGCGGCCCATGACCTCGACGACCATGACGCGGTTGTGGCTCTCCGCCGTCGTGTGCACGCGGTCGAGCGCCTCGGTCGCGATGTTCACGGCCGTGTGGAACCCGATGGACAGGTCCGTGCCCTCGACGTCGTTGTCGATGGTCTTGGGGATCGCGACGATCTTCACGCCCGCCTCCGCGACGCGGCTCGCGGCGTGGAGCGTGCCGTCCCCGCCGATGCAGATGAGCGCGTCGAGACGCTCCGCCTCGACCGTCGCGAGGACGGCGTCCATACTGCCGTCCTCCTGTCGCGGGTGGAACCGCGCCGTCCCGAGGAGCGTGCCGCCGACCGGCAGGACGTTGCGGATGTCCTGGCGACCGAGCGGGTGCACGTCGCCGTCGACGACGCCGCGCCACCCGTTGCGGAAGCCGATGATCGTGTGCCCGTACTCCCCCGTCCCCTGCTTGACCACGGCCCGGATCGCCGCGTTCAGCCCGGGGCAGTCGCCTCCGCCGGTGAGAAGTCCGATGCGCACCGATGTTCCTCCGTCTCGTCGTCGTCGCGCGTCCTCGCGCACGCGCCCGGCGTCGACGGAGGCACCGACCTCCGCGGCGCCGCGTCAGCGTCAACCCTAGTCATCGCCGCGACGCAGGTCATCGTCCGTCCCGGTCCTCGGGCAGGCCGACGACCAAGGTCCCGGTCCTGGGGGCCGTGCGGCGCGCACGGGACCTGCCGCGCCCGCGCGACCGGGACAATGGCCGCATGAGCGCACCCTCCTCGCCAGCACCGCACGAGCCGGCCGCGCCCGGTGCGGCAGGGCACGAGCCCGGACCCCACGCGACCGCGCCGGGGCCGACGGCGGACGCGGGCTACCGGGACGTCCCGGCCACCGAGGGTGGGCGCGCGGGCCGCGCGTGGTGGGACGCCAACGCCCACGAGTACCTCGACGAGCACGGGGCGTTCCTCGGCGCCGCCGACTTCTGCTGGTGCCCGGAGGGCCTGCGCGAGCGCGACGCGCGCCTGCTCGGCGACGTCGCCGGGCGTCGCGTGCTCGAGGTCGGGGCGGGCGCGGCCCAGTGCTCGCGGTGGCTCGCGACGCAGGGAGCCCGCGTGGTGGCCACGGACGTGTCCGGCGGGATGCTCGCGGCCGGGGCGGCGCTCGACCGGGCGACCGGCGTCCGGGTGCCGATGGTGCAGGCCGACGCCCGGAGGCTCCCCTTCGCGGACGCGACGTTCGACGTCGCGTTCACGTCGTTCGGCGCGATCCCGTTCGTGCCCGACGCCGACGCCGTCCACCGCGAGGTCGCGCGCGTGCTGCGCCCGGGCGGCACGTGGACGTTCTCGGTGACGCACCCGACCCGGTGGGCGTTCCCCGACGACCCGAGCGAGCACGGGCTCACCGCGAACCGCTCGTACTACGACAGGCGCCCGTACGTCGAGACCGACGCCGCGGGACGTGTCGTGTACGCCGAGTACCACCGCACGCTGGGCGACCACGTGCGCGAGGTCGTCGCCGCGGGCCTGGAGCTGCACGACGTCGTCGAGCCGGAGTGGCCTGCGGGCAACACCGAGGTGTGGGGCGGGTGGGGCCCCGTGCGCGGCGCCTACCTGCCCGGCACGGCGATCTTCCGCACGCGCCTGCCGGGCTGACCCCCGGGCGTCAGTGGCCGGCGTCGTGCCACGTGGCGCCGACGCCCACCGACACGTCGAGCGGCACGTCGAGGTCCGCGGCGGCGCCCATCTGCGTGCGCAGCACCTCCTCGACCGCGTCGCGCTCGCCCGGCGCGACCTCGACCACGAGCTCGTCGTGCACCTGCAGCAGGAGCCGCGACCGCAGCCCGCGCTCGTCGACCGCGCGCTGCACGTTGAGCATCGCGACCTTGATGATGTCCGCCGCGCTGCCCTGGATGGGGGCGTTGAGCGCCATGCGCTCGGCCATCTGGCGTCGCTGGCGGTTGTCGCTCGTGAGGTCGGGCAGGTAGCGCCGGCGGCCGAGGATCGTCGCGGTGTACCCGGTCGCGCGCGCCTCGTCGACGACACCGGTGAGGTAGTCCCGCACGCCGCCGAAGCGCTCGAAGTAGTCGTCCATGAGCTTCTGCGCCTCGCCCACCTCGATGGTGAGCTGCTGCGAGAGCCCGAACGCCGACAGCCCGTACGCGAGTCCGTAGGACATCGCCTTGATCTTCGAGCGCATCGCGGGCGTGACCTCGGCCGCGGGGACCTCGAAGACGCGCGAGCCGACGTAGGAGTGCAGGTCCTCGCCCGAGCGGAACGCCTCGATGAGGCCCTCGTCGCCGGAGAGGTGCGCCATGATGCGCATCTCGATCTGGCTGTAGTCCGCCGTCATGAGCGTCTCGTAGCCCTCGCCCACGACGAACGCGCGCCGGATCCGGCGCCCCGCCTCCGTGCGGATCGGGATGTTCTGCAGGTTGGGGTCCGTCGAGCTGAGGCGGCCCGTCGCCGCGATCGTCTGCTGGAAGGTCGTGTGGATCCGGCCGTCGTCGGCGACCGACTTGAGCAGGCCCTCGACCGTCTGGCGCAGGCGCGACGCGTCACGGTGCGCGAGCAGGTGCTCGAGGAACGGGTGCTGCGTCTTGGCGAACAGGTCCGCGAGCGCCGCGGCGTCCGTCGTGTACCCCGTCTTGATCTTCTTCGTCTTCGGCATGCCGAGCTGGTCGAACAGGACCTCCTGGAGCTGCTTCGGCGAACCCAGGTTCACCTCCCGCCCGATCACGGCGTACGCCTCGCCCGCCGCCGTGGCGACGAGGTCCCCGAAGTGCTGCTCGAGCTCGCGCAGGTACTCGACGTCGGCCGCGATGCCGCGCTGCTCCATGCGCGCGAGCACCCCGGACAGCGGGAGCTCGAGGTCGGTGAGGAGCGTCGTGGCGCCGCGGTCCTCGAGCTCGCCCGCGAGGACGTCCCCGAGCTGCGCGACCGCGAGCGCGCGCACGGCGTCGCGCTCCTGCTCGCCGCCCCCGTCGAGCGAGAGGTCGAGCGCGCCCTGCGCGTCGCTGCCCGACTCGGTGTCCGGGCGCAGCTCGCGGTGCAGGTGCCGCACGACGAGGTCGCCGAGGTCGTAGCCGCGCTGGTCCGGGTGGCACAGGTACGCCGCGAGCTCGGTGTCGAACGTGACGCCCGCGAGGTCGTACCCGCGCGCGGCGAGCTCGTGCCACGCCGCCTTCGCGCCGTGCACGACCTTGGGCCGCGCGGGATCCGCGAGCCACGCGGCGAGCGCCTCGTCGTCGGCGCCCGCGACGTCCGCGAGCTCGAGGGCGACCGCCGCACCCGCGTCGTCGGACAGCGCGAGGCCCCACGCGTCGCCGCCGCCGGGGACGGCCTTGCCGGCGACCTCGACGCCCAGGCGCCGGTCGCCGTGCTCGGCGAGCCACGCGCCGAGACCGCCCGGCAGGACGTCGGCGACGTCGACGTCGAACCCGGCCTCCGCCTCGACCTCGCCCTCGGGCGCGATCGCGAAGAGGCGGTCGCGCAGGACGCGGAACTCGAGCGCGTCGAGGACCCGGTGGACGGCCTCGCGGTCCCACGGGCGCGCGGCGAGGTCGTCGGGCGCGACGGGGAGCTCGAGGTCGCGCAGGAGCGCGTTGAGCTGCCGGTTGAGACGCACCTGCTCGAGGTGCGCGCGCAGGTTCTCCCCCGCCTTGCCCTTGATCTCGTCGGCGTGGTCGAGCAGGCCGTCGAGGTCGCCGTAGGCGTTGATCCACTTGGCCGCCGTCTTGGGGCCGACCCCCGGGATGCCCGGCAGGTTGTCCGACGTCTCGCCCACGAGCGCGGCGAGGTCGGGGTAGCGCTCGGGCGGCACCCCGTACTTCTCGACGACGGCCGCGGCGTCCATGCGCGCGAGCTCCGACACGCCCTTCTTGGGGTAGAGCACCGTCACGTCCGGGCCCACGAGCTGGAACGAGTCGCGGTCGCCCGAGCAGACGAGCACCTCCATCCCCGCGGCCGCGCCCTGCGTGGCGAGCGTCGCGAAGATGTCGTCGGCCTCGTAGCCCTCGCGCTCGAGCGTGGGGATGTTCAGCGTCTCGAGGATCTCCTTGATGAGCGGCACCTGGCCGCGGAACGGCTCGGGAGTGGACTCGCGCGTGCCCTTGTAGCTCGGGAGGATCTCGGTGCGGAAGGACTGGCGCCCGGCGTCGAACGCGACCGCGACGTGCGTCGGCTCCTCGTCGCGCAGCAGGTTGATGAGCATCGACGTGAAGCCGTAGACCGCGTTGGTGTGCTGCCCCGTCGTCGTCGAGAAGTTCTCCGCCGGGAGCGCGAAGAACGCGCGGTAGGCCATGGAGTGTCCGTCGATGAGCAGGAGGCGGGGTCGCGCGGAGGTCGTCACGGGTGCCAACCTATCGCCCATGACCGACACGCACGGCCTCGACCCCGAGGCCCGGCCCGCCGGGCCCGCCGCCGACGCCCCGCCCAGCCCCGACGTCCCCCGCCACGCCTACGAGGCCATGGGCCTGCGCACCGAGGGCACCCTCATCGAGCGCATGGGGATCGAGCTGGAGGAGGTGGGCGCGGAGCGCGTCACGGCGCGGATGCCCGTCGCGGGCAACACGCAGCCGGCGGGACTGCTGCACGGCGGCGCGTCGGTCGTGCTCGCGGAGACGCTCGGCTCGATCGCCGCGCAGCTGCACGGCGGACCCGGCCGCGCCGCGGTGGGCATCGAGGTCAACGCGACGCACCACCGGGGCGTGCGCGACGGGTGGGTGCACGGGGAGGCGGTCGCGGTCCACCGCGGGCGCACCACCGCGAGCTACGAGATCGTCGTGTCCGACGACGCGGGCCGGCGCGTGTGCACGGCGCGCCTCACGTGCATGATCCTCGCCACGGGCTGACCGGAGGGCGCCGGCCGGCGGGCGGGCCTGCTCAGCCGGGCAGCGTCTCGCGCGTCTCGGCCGGCGTCACCACGCCCGCGCGACGGCTGTACTCGGCCTGGAAGTCGCGCAGGTCGACCGGCCCGGACATGGTCTCGGTCCGGGCGCGGCGGCGGCGGGCGATGAGGTCCTCGAGCGAGCGCGCACCGCGGCGCGCGGGCGCGAGGTCGGCCGCGAGGCGGCGCTGCAGCACCGCGGTCGAGACGACGCGGTGCCCGGCCACGGGGCCGAAGCCGAGCCGCGCGAGGAAGCGCTGCACCCCACGCGACCCGGGGATCGGGACGGAGTAGACGTGCGTCGCCCCGGAGGAGGCGGCGAGGTCGGCCGTCGCGCTGAGCAGCGCGTGGCCCACGCCGCGCCGGCGCGCGTCCTCGCCCACGTAGACGGCCTCGACGTAGAGGCTGGGCTCGTCGGCGAACAGGTGCGGCTCGAGCACGCGCGCGAGGACGAAGCCGACGGGACGGCCGTCGTGCAGGGCGACGAGCACGTTGCCCCCGGGGAGCGTGAGCAGGACCGACAGGTGCCGGACGAGGCGGTCCTCGTCGGGCGCGCAGATCTGCGCCCCGGACGCCGACTCGCGCCGTGCCTCCGAGCACAGCACGGCGATACCCGGCAGGTCGTCACCGACCGCTGGCCTGACCTCCACTGCTGGGCGCACTGCGCTCCTCCTCGTTCGCACCGTGGGACCGGCGGCACCGAGGGACGTGGGGCGTGATGTGGTCCACGTCGCTCGGACAGCGCCGTCGGCCGTCGACTGAGCACTACGTGGCGACCGTGTTCACCGCCCCGGAACGACTGGACGCCAGTCCAAGACGATAGCCCGCCCGGAGCGGCGTGACAAAGGTCCTGCTCAGGACCTCGCGCGACGCACCGGGCGCGCCGGGGCGGCTCAGGCGCCGCCGACCTGCTCGATGACGGCGTCCGCGACCTCGCGCATGGTGAGGCGGCGGTCCATCGACGTCTTCTGGATCCAGCGGAACGACTCCGGCTCCGACAGGCCCATCTTCGTCATGAGCAGACCCTTCGCGCGGTCGACCCGCTTGCGCGTCTCGAAGCGCTCCGCGAGGTCCGCGACCTCGGACTCGAGCGCCGTGATCTGCGAGTAGCGCGAGATCGCGATCTCGACCGCGGGCAGCAGGTCCGCCGGCGTGAACGGCTTGACCACGTAGGCCATCGCCCCCGCGTCGCGCGCCCGCTCGACGAGCTCGGCCTGCGAGAACGCGGTGAGCAGGACGACCGGCGCGGCGTGCGCCTTGCCGATCTGCTCGGCCGCGGAGATGCCGTCGAGCTCGGGCATCTTCACGTCCATGACGACGACGTCCGGCTTGAGCTCGAGCGCCAGCTTCACCGCCGTCGCGCCGTCGCCGGCCTCGCCGACGACCTCGAAGCCCGCGTCCCGCAGCGTCTCGACGACGTCGAGACGGATCAGGGCCTCGTCCTCCGCGACGACGGCGCGGCGCGCGGGACGGCCCGACGGTGCGGGGGTCGCTGCGGGCTCGGGCTCGATCATCGGGGGCAGGTCGAGCGGCTGCTTGTCCTCGGGCTGCGCTGTCTGGTCACTCACGGGACTCATCGTAGTGCGCCGCACCGGGCGCCGCCCCGCGTTTCGCCCTCCGAGGAGTGTGATTCTCGTGAAGGCGCGGGCGTGTGGTTCGATGGTGCACGCGCGACGGACCCGTCGGACGACGTCCTCGCGCGCGGCCCCGGTAGCCCAACCGGCAGAGGCGTTCGGCTCAAACCCGATCCAGTGTGGGTTCGAATCCCACCCGGGGCACCCCTCGTCACCCGGCCGTCGGTCGCGCGGCTCGCGCACGGCCGCCGTCGAGCACCGCCCGGACCGTCACGCACCCGGAAGCGGGCGGAAACACGGACGACACACCCCGCGCCTAGCGTCCCGAGCAGGGGCGCGCCCGGACGCCCGCCGGGAGGTGACGGTGCTCGAGGACGTGGACCCGTTCGTCGGCACGGCCGCGACCGACCTCCCGCCGCCGACCGGGCTCGCGGCCACGTGGTGGTCGCCCAAGCCCCTCGTCGGCAACACGCACCCGGGGGCGACCTACCCGCTGGGCATGGTCTCCGCGTGCGCCTACTCGGGCGCCTACCCGACGGGGTACGGCCGCTACGACCTCAGCACCGAGGGCGTGCCCTCGACGCTCTTCGACAATCCCGTCGCGTCCGGGTTCACGCACTTCCAGCAGTCCGGCACGGGCGCGATCCGCAAGTACTACAACTACGTGCGCGTCACGCCCATGCTCGAGCCGCTCGACGCGCTCGGGGCGCGGTGGGACCTGCTCGACGAGGAGGCGTCCCCCGGCCGGTACGCGGCGACGCTGGGCAACGGCGTGCGGTGCGAGATCACCGTCGGTCCCAAGAGCGCGGTGCACCGCTACACGTTCCCTGCGCACGCGGACGCGCGGCTCGTCGTCGACCTGTCGCTCGGGGGGCTCGCGATCGCGCACGGCGCCACGGTCCCGCTGCGGGCCCACCTCGCGACGCTCGGCCCGGGGACCGCGGCGGGCGAGGTCGTCGTGGAGGGAGCGCCCCTCGCCGTCCATGTCGAGTGCGACGCGCACCGCTGGCGGCAGATGCTCTGGTACGACCGCCGCCTCATGCCGGGCAGCACGCGCCTCGACCTCGGGGGCATCCGGCCCACGACGCTCCGGCCGTTCGGGCTGCTGTGGGCCGGCCCGACGACGGCGGGCCAGGTCGTCGAGGTCCGGCTCGGCTTCTCGCTGCGCGGGCCCGGCCAGGCGCGCACCAACCTCGCCGCCGACTGCGGCCCTGGCCCGGCGTCTTTCGACGCGCGGCACGCGGCCACGACCCGGGCGTGGGACGAGCACCTCGGCCGGATCGAGGTCGAGTGCCCGGACCCGGCGCGCCGCTCGGTGTTCGCGACGGCGCTCTACCACGCGTTGCTCAAGCCGTGCCTCGCGCCCGGCGAGAGCCCGTTCTGGCCCGGCGACACCCCGTTCGCGTTCGACCTGTCGACGATGTGGGACGTCTACCGCACGCAGCTCCCGCTGCTCACGACGTTCTGGCCGGACCGCGCCGTCGAGCTCGCGACGGCCCTGCTGCACGTCTGCGAGGAGGAGGGGAACTTCCCGATCGGGTACCGGATGGCGCGGGGCGCCGACCGGTTCTCGCGCCAGGCGAGCGCGCTCGCCCAGACGTTCCTCGCGGACCTGTGCGCGCTCGACGCGCCCGGCGTCGACTGGGACTGGGCGCTCGTGCACATGCACAACGACCTGCGGCGCACCTACGGCGAGGACTACCTCCTGCACGGCGTGGCGCACCCGGTCAGCCACACGCTCGACCTCGCGTTCGGCTACTGGTGCACCGGGCGCGTCGCGCGCCGCGTGGGCGACCACGCGCTCGCCGACGAGCTCGCGCGGTACGCGCGCGGCTGGACCGCCGCGTTCGACCCCGCGACCGGGCTCCTGCGCGACTCGACGTTCTACGAGGGCGGGCGGTGGAACTACTCGTTCCGGCTCGTGCACGACATGGCGGGGCGGATCGCGCTCGCGGGCGGCGACGAGGCGTTCGTCGCGCTGCTCGACCGCTTCTTCGGGTTCGGCGCGGCGCCGGTGGTCCAGCCGGGCGAGCGGCCGGACGCGGCCGAGATGGCCGCCGGGTATGCGCTCGACCGCTTCGAGGGCCTGAACAACGAGCCCGACATGGACGCGCCCTGGGCCTACCACTACGCGGGCCGGCCCGACCGGACGGCGGAGGTCGTGCACGGCGTGGTGCACCAGCGCTTCGGCACCGGGCCGGGCGGTCTGCCGGGCAACGACGACTCCGGCGCGCTCAGCTCCTGGTACGTCTGGGCGTCCCTCGGGCTGTTCCCCGTCGCCGGGCAGTCCCTCTTCCTCGTCAACGCACCGTCCTTCGCCGAGTCCCGCCTGCACGTGCCGGGCGGCGTGCTGACGGTCGAGACCACCGGCTTCGCCGAGCCCGGACCCGGCACCTCGCCCCGGTACGTCCGCGCCGCGTGGCTCGACGGGCAGCCCCTCGACCGGACCTGGCTCCCCGCCGCGCGCGTGCGCCGCGGCGGACGCCTGCTCCTCGAGCTCGGCCCCGAACCCGCCGGGTGGGGAACCGCGCCCGAGCACCGACCGCCGTCGTACCCCGACGGGACCGCAGCACCCCACCCGACCGACCCGACCTCGGAGACGCCATGACCCTCACGCCCCACGCCGCCCCGCGCCGCCTCGTCGTCGTCGTGCGCGCCGACCCCGTGATCTGCGGCCACTCCGGGGAGGCGCGCAACCTCGCCGAGGCCGCCCTGCGCCAGGGCTTCACCGAGGTCCGGATCGTCACCTGGCCCGTCGAGCGCCTCGCGACCGCCGGCCTCCCGCTCAAGCCCCTCGACTCGGTGCTGCCCTACAGCCCCGGCATCGAGGTCGAGCGGCCGGAGCCCGTCGGGGACGACAAGGTGCCCGACGGCCGGTACCTCGCCGGGCTCACCGGCCGCCTCGTCGAGCTGTTCACGGACGGCGTGCCCACCGTCTGCCTGTCGCTCTACCTCAGCCCCCACACGACCGCCGTGACCGACGCCGTCCGCGTCGCCCGGAGCACCGGGCTGCCCGTCGAGGTCGCGACCGTCGCGGAGGCGGTCGGCTCCGACGTGACGAACGTCGTCCGCTCGTGCGTCGCGGAGGGGCGGTTCGGCGCCGCCGCGCACGTCCTCGCGGGCTACCTCGCGAACGACCTGTGCGTCGCCGTCTCGCGGTACACGCGCGACCTCCTCGTCGCGTGCGCACGCCAGGTCGACGACCGGCACGGCACGTTCTTCGCCGAGCAGTGCGCGGAGCGCGTCCAGGTGTCCTACCCCGCGATCGACACGAGCGCGTACACCGACCTCGACCCGGCGGTCACGCACGACGTGCTCGCGCGGCGCGGGCTCGACGACCGGCCCTACGTGCTCTTCCTCTCGCGTCTGGCCGCGGCGAAGGGCGTCGACGACCTCGTCGACGGCTTCGCCCGCTCGTCGGCCGCGAGCGGTGCCCGGCTCGTCGTCGCGGGGCGCGGTCCGGCCGAGGCCCAGCTCCGCGCCCGCGCCGCCGCGAGCACGGCCGCCGACCGCGTCGTCTTCCTCGACGACGTCGACGACGCCACGAAGCCGCACCTCATGGCCGGCAGCGCCGCGTTCGTCCTGCCGAGCAAGCCGCGCCCCGAGTTCGTCGAGACCTTCGGCATCGCGCTCGCGGAGGCGATGCTCGCGGGCGGCGGACCGGTCGTCACGACCGACACGGGTGGCATCGGCGAGGCCGTCGGGCCGCACGCGACGATCGTCCCGCCGCGCTCCCCCGCCGCGATCGCCCGCGCGCTCGACGACGTCCTCGCGCTCGACGACGACGCCCGGCGGTCCCGCGCCGCCGCGGCCCGCGCCTACGCGCTGCAGTTCGACCGGACCGCCGTGCTCGACGCGATGCTCGCGCGCCTCGCCACCGCGCCCACGGCCCCGCGGTGGGTCAGCGACCTGCGCCCCGTGCGGGCGTGAGCGCGCCCCGGGCCGTGCCGGCCCGCGGCGCGGCCGGGCCGTACCGCGCGACCGCCGCCCGGAAGAACCGCGCGGCCTCCTCGCGCGCGGCCGCGCGCCCGGCGGCAGGCGCCGCCGCGACCGCGGACGCGCGCGCCAGCTCGTCGTCGACGAACGCCGCGAGCGCACCCGGCACCGGGCCGGAGCCGGTCTCGCGCGTCACGGCCTTGCGCGCGACGAGCGCCGACGCCTCCCGCACCACACCGCCGGGTGCCTCACCCTCCGCGAGCAGTGCGGCGAGGTCCATCGGCGGGACGACGTCGCCCGGACGCACCCGCAGCCACCGCAGCGTCGCCGCCGGACGCAGCGCGTAGAACACCTTCTTCAGCGGCACCTCCGACCCGGCCCACCACCGGTCGCGCTGCCCGAGCCCGACGTGCAGGTAGTGCCGCCGCAGCGCGTCACGGTCGACGACGCGCTCCGCGACCGCCAGCAGCTCGGCACGGAACGCGTCGTCGGCGCGGTACACGATCGGCGACCGCGCCCACTCGAGCACCGTCGCGTTGCCCTTCACGAGCAGCCGGACCGCCTTGAGCAGGTCCCACCCGTTCACGTCGAGCACCGCGTCGAGCGGGGTCTCGACGACGTCGCGCCGCGGCCACGGGTCGAGGTACTCCGCCTCCGCACGGACGTAGACGAACCGGCAGTCGTAGTCCGAGTCCGGTGACGGGAACCCCCACGCCCGGCTCCCGCTCTCCACCGCGAGCGGGACCGCGACGCGCTCGTCGCGCACGACGCCGTCCAGCCGCGCGTCGACCTCACGCACGACCGCAGGGTCCAGGGAGAACGGCACGGCACGCATCCCAGGAGGCTAGAGCCCGGACCCGCCGCACGTCTCCGTCTTTGCGGCGGGCCACAGCGGGCACGCGCGGGTCGCCGCGGGGTCGCCGGGACGACTCGGGTGCTCGGGCTTGCGCGCCCGTCGCCCCGGTCCGTCGTGCTCGTCCCGGAGCACGGCTCTGACGCGCTTCTCACCCGACCCGTCCGGCGGCGGCACCGGGCCGCCCACCCACAGCGTGCCCGCTCGACGGCGACGGGAGCAGGGCCCGCAGAGGAGGGGGGCGCCGCGGGAGGCGACCCCGGCGGACCCACCCCGGGGACGACGAACGGCGACGCCCCGGGAGGGGCGCCGCCGTCGGGCGTCAGGTGCCGGTCCGCGCCGTCAGGGGCGCGGGCGGGTCACTTGCGCAGGTCGGAGTGGTCACCGATCTTGTGCACGAGGATCGAGTTCGTCGTGCCGGGCTGGCCCACCGGGGCGCCCGAGACGACGACCACGAGGTCGCCGACCTCGGCGAGGCCGTTGGCCTGCAGGGTCGTGTCGACCTGGCCGACCATCGCGTCGGTGTTCTCCACCTCGGGCACCTGGTACGTCTGGGTGCCCCACGTGAGCGACAGGACGTTGCGCACGTGCTCGCGCGGCGTGAACGCGAGCAGCGGGATCGACGAGCGCAGGCGCGACATGCGGCGCGCCGAGTCGCCCGACTGCGTGAACGTCGCGAGGTACTTCGCGCCGAGGATCTCGCCGATCTCGGCGGCGGCGCGCGTGATGGCGCCACCGCGCGTGTGCGGGGTCGAGCCAAGCGGCGCGATGCGCTCGCGGCCGGCCTCCTCCGTCGCCTCGATGATGCGGGCCATCGTCTGGACCGTGAGGATCGGGTACTCGCCCACGCTGGTCTCGCCGGAGAGCATGACCGCGTCGGCGCCGTCGAGGACGGCGTTCGCGCAGTCGGACGCCTCGGCGCGCGTCGGGCGCGGCGAGTTCGTCATGGACTCGAGCACCTGCGTGGCGACGATGACCGGCTTGGCGTTGCGACGCGCGAGCTCGACGATGCGCTTCTGGACCAGCGGCACCTGCTCGAGCGGGAGCTCGACGGCGAGGTCGCCGCGGGCGACCATGACGCCGTCGAACGCGTCGACGATCTCGGCGAGGTTCTCGACGGCCTGCGGCTTCTCGATCTTGGCGATGACGGGGACCGTGCGGCCCTCCTCGTCCATGATCCGCTTGACGTCCTCGAAGTCCTTCGCGGACCGCACGAACGACAGCGCGATGATGTCCGCGCCGAGCTGGAGGGCCCAGCGCAGGTCGTCCTGGTCCTTCTCGGACAGCGCGGGCACGGAGACCGCGACGCCCGGCAGGTTGAGGCCCTTGTTGTTCGACACCGGGCCGGCGACCTCGACGCGCGTCACGACGCGCGGGCCCTCGACGGCGGTGACGCGCACGAGCACCTTGCCGTCGTCGATGAGGATCGGGTCGCCGACGCGCGCGTCGCCGGGCAGGCCCTTGTGCGTCGTGGAGACGAGTTCCTTCGTGCCGACGACGTCCTCGGTCGTGATCGTGAAGGTGTCACCCTCCTCGAGCCAGTGCTTCTCGTCACCGGCGAAGCGGCCCAGGCGGATCTTCGGACCCTGCAGGTCGACGAGCACCGCGACGGACCGGCCCGACTGGGCGGCGGCCTCGCGCACGCCGTGGTAGACGGCCGCGTGCTCCTCGGCGCTGCCGTGGCTGCGGTTGATCCGCGCCACGTCCATGCCCGCGTCGACGAGCGCGCGGAGCTGCTCCTTCGACTCGGTCGCGGGTCCGATGGTGCAGACGATCTTTGCTCTGCGCATATCTCCAGCCTCTAGTCTTCCGACCGGCCGGGAGCCGGTCGTCGCGGGGTGCCCCTCCCTAGGATGCCCCGCTCATCGTCCCGGCGCCGGACACCCGACGTCGGGGTGCACGTCAAGCGCGCAAGGACACGGTGCTCGCGCGCACGGGCGCGGGCAGCTCGGTCCCTCCCTGAAGGTAGGCGTCGACGGATGCCGCCGCCGCCCGGCCCTCGGCGATCGCCCACACGATCAGCGACTGCCCACGCCCCGCGTCGCCGGCGACGAAGACCCCGGGCAGCGACGACCCGAAGTCGTCGCCGCGCGCCACGAGGCCGCGCCCCGTGAGGTCCGCGCCGGTCTGGTCCGTGATGGTCGCCGTCTCCGGTCCCGTGAAGCCCATCGCGACGAGCACGAGGTCCGCGGGGATCTCGCGCTCGGTGCCCTCCTTGGGCACGCGACGGCCGTCAGGCAGGTACTCGGTCTCCGCGACACGCAGCGCGCGCACCGCCCCGTTCTCGTCGCCGAGGAACTCGACGGTCGACGCGAGGAACTCGCGCTCGCCGCCCTCCTCGTGGGACGTGGAGACCTCGAACACGATGGGGTCCGTCGGCCACGGCTGCGTCGCCGACCGCTCGAGCGGCGGCCGCTTGCCGATCGCGAGCGTCGTGACGCTCGCGGCGCCCTGGCGCAGCGAGGTCCCGAGGCAGTCCGACCCGGTGTCGCCGCCGCCGATGACGATGACGTGCCTGCCGGTGGCGGTGATCTGGTCGGGGACCTCGCGCCCGGCCACGACGGCGTTCGCCTGGTGCAGGAAGTCCATGGCGAAGTGGATGCCGTCGAGCTCGCGCCCGGGGATCGACAGGTCGCGCGGCACGGTCGCGCCCGTGGCGACCACGACGGCGTCGTACCGCGCGCGCAGGTCGTCCCACGTGATGTCGACGCCGATCTCGACGCCGGGGCGGAACCGCGTGCCCTCGGCCTCCATCTGGGCGATGCGACGGTCGATGTGGTGCTTCTCGAGCTTGAAGTCGGGGATGCCGTAACGCAGGAGGCCGCCGATCGCGTCGTCCCGCTCGTACACGGCGACCGTGTGGCCGGCGCGCGTGAGCTGCTGCGCGGCGGCGAGGCCGGCGGGCCCGGACCCGACGACGGCGACCGTGAAGCCGGTGAGGCGCTGCGGCACCTGCGGCGTGACGTACCCGCGGGCGAACGCCTCGTCGATGATCGAGACCTCGACGTTCTTGATCGTCACGGGCGGCTGGTTGATGCCGAGCACGCAGCTCGACTCGCACGGCGCCGGGCACACGCGACCGGTGAACTCGGGGAAGTTGTTCGTCTCGTGCAGGCGGTCGATCGCGTCGGCCCACTGCTCGCGGTAGACGAGGTCGTTCCACTCGGGGATGAGGTTCCCGAGGGGGCAGCCCTGGTGGCAGAACGGGATGCCGCAGTCCATGCAGCGGCCCGCCTGCTCCTTGAGGAACGGCTGCCCCTCCTCGAGGTGCGCGTGCACGTCCTTCCAGTCCCGCAGGCGCACGGCCACCGGGCGGTTCGGCGGGAGCTCACGCTCCCGCACCTTCAGGAATCCGCGGGGGTCAGCCACGGGCCACCTCCAGAATCTGGTCCCACACGCCCGGCGCCGCGGGGTCGAGACCGGCCGACTCGGCCTTCTCGAGCGCCGAGCGCATGCGGGCGAAGTCGGTCGGCAGGACGCGCGTGAAGCGCCGCACGGCCGCGGGGAAGTCCTCGAGGAGCTCGGCCGCGAGGGGCGACCCCGTCTCCTCGTGATGACGACGGACGAGCTGCTCGACGAGCGCCACCTCGGCGTCCTCGAGCGGGCTCAGACCGAGCTCGCCCGTCGCGAGCGCGCTCGTGTTCACGGCGCTCTCGCGCAGGTCGAGCACGTAGGCCGTGCCGCCGGACATGCCGGCGCCGAAGTTGCGGCCCGTCGGGCCGAGCACGACGACCGTGCCGCCCGTCATGTACTCGCAGCCGTGGTCGCCCACGCCCTCGACGACGAGCGTCGCGCCGGAGTTGCGCACCCCGAAGCGCTCGCCGACGCGGCCGCGCAGGAAGATCTCGCCCGACGTCGCGCCGTAGCCGATGACGTTGCCGGCGACGACATTGCTCGACCCGGTGAGGACGGCGTTGCGGTCGGGCCGCACGATGATCCGCCCGCCCGACAGGCCCTTGCCCACGTAGTCGTTCGCGTCCCCGAAGAGGCGCAGCGTGACGCCGCGCGGGAGGAACGCGCCGAGCGACTGGCCGGCGGACCCGGTGAGGGTCACGTCGATCGTGTCGTCGGGCAGGCCCGTGCCGCGGTAGCGCTTGGTCACCTCGTGGCCGAGCATCGTGCCGACCGTGCGGTTGACGTTGCGCACGGGCAGCGAGATGCGCACCGGCTCGCCCCGCTCGAGGGCGTCCGCCGCGAGCGTCACGAGCTGGTTGTCGAGCGCCTTCTCGAGACCGTGGTCCTGGGTCGTCGTGTTGCGCAGCGACGCGCCCTCGACGGGCACGGGCTGCTCGAGGATCGGGCCGAGGTCGAGGCCCTGCGCCTTCCAGTGGTCGACGGCCTTGCGCGCGTCGAGCAGCTCGACGTGACCCACGGCCTCCTCGATGCTCCGGAAGCCGAGGCGCGCCAGGTACTCGCGCACCTCCTCGGCGATGAACTCGAAGAAGTTCACGACGAACTCGGGCTTGCCCGTGAACCGGGCGCGCAGCTCGGGGTTCTGCGTCGCGACGCCCACCGGGCACGTGTCCAGGTGGCACACGCGCATCATGACGCAGCCCGACACGACCATCGGCGCGGTGGCGAAGCCGAACTCCTCGGCCCCGAGCAGCGCCGCCACGACGACGTCGCGGCCGGTCTTCATCTGCCCGTCCACCTGCACGACGATGCGGTCGCGCAGGTTGTTGAGCACGAGCGTCTGCTGGGTCTCGGCGAGGCCGATCTCCCACGGCGTGCCCGCGTGCTTGAGCGACGTCAGCGGGCTCGCGCCCGTGCCGCCGTCGTGACCCGAGATGAGCACGACGTCCGCGTGCGCCTTGGACACGCCCGTCGCGACCGTCCCGACGCCGAACTCGGAGACGAGCTTGACGTGGATGCGCGCGGCCGGGTTCGCGTTCTTCGCGTCGTGGATGAGCTGCGCGAGGTCCTCGATCGAGTAGATGTCGTGGTGGGGCGGCGGCGAGATGAGGCCGACGCCGGGCGTCGAGTGCCGGGTCTTCGCGACCCACGGGTACACCTTGTGCCCCGGGAGCTGACCGCCCTCGCCGGGCTTGGCGCCCTGGGCGAGCTTGATCTGGATGTCGTCCGCGTTCGTCAGGTACTCGCTGGTGACGCCGAAGCGGCCCGACGCGATCTGCTTGACCTTCGAGCGACGCTCCGGGTCGTACAGGCGCTCCGGGTCCTCGCCGCCCTCGCCCGTGTTCGACCGGCCGCCCAGGCGGTTCATCGCGATCGCGAGGGTCTCGTGCGCCTCGGCCGAGATGGAGCCGTACGACATCGCGCCCGTGTTGAAGCGCTTGACGATCTCGCTCACGGGCTCGACCTCGTCGAGCGGCACCGGCGGGCGCTCGCCCTCGCGGAGCTCGAGGAGGCCGCGCAGCGTCATGAGCCGCGACGACTGCTCGTCCACGCGGTGCGTGTACTGGCGGAAGATGTCGAACCGGCGCTCGCGCGTGGAGTGCTGCAGGCGGAACACCGTCTCCGGGTCGAAGAGGTGCTCCTCGCTGTCGCGGCGCCACTGGTACTCGCCGCCCGTGGTGAGACGCACGTGCGGGCGGTGGTTGCCCGAGCGGGGGTAGGCGTCGACGTGACGCGCCGCGACCTCGGCCGCGACGACGTCGAGCCCGATGCCGCCGAGGCGCGACGTCGTGCCCGTGAAGAACGCCTGGACGAGGTCGTGCGAGAGCCCGACGGCCTCGAAGACCTGGGCGCCCCGGTACGAGGAGATGGTCGAGATGCCCATCTTGCTCATGACCTTGAGCACGCCCTTGCCGAGCCCCTTGATGAGGTTCGCGACGGCCTTGTCCGGGTCGACCGCGAGGTACCCGCGGCGCGCGAGGTCCTCGACGGTCTCCATCGCGAGGTAGGGGTTCACCGCGGCGGCGCCGTACCCGATGAGGAGCGCGACGTGGTGCACCTCGCGCACGTCGCCGGCCTCGACGACGAGCGACACCTGGGTGCGCGTGTGCCGGCGCAGCAGGTGGTGGTGCACGGCGCTCGACAGCAGGAGCGACGGGATCGGCGCGTGCTCGGCGTCCGAGTCGCGGTCCGACAGCACGATGAAGCTCGCACCGGCGGCGACGTGCTCGTCGACCTCGGCGAAGATCTCCTCGAGGCGCTCGAGCAGCGCCTCTCCCCCGCCGCCCACGCGGTACAGGCCCCTGATCGTCACCGCGCGGAAGATGCCCGCGAGGTTCGGGTCCTTGTCGACGCGGATGATCTTGGCGAGCTGGTCGTTGTCGAGCACCGGGAACGGCAGCATGAGCTTGCGCGCGTGCTCCGGGGTGTCCACGAGCAGGTTCGGCTCGGGGCCGATGGCCCCGCCGATCGAGGTGACGAGCTCCTCGCGGATCGCGTCGAGGGGCGGGTTCGTCACCTGGGCGAACATCTGCGTGAAGTAGTCGAAGAGCAGGCGCGGTCGCTTCGCGAGGACCGCGATCGGCGTGTCCGTGCCCATCGCGCCGAGCGGCTCCGCGCCCGTGTTGGCCATCGGGGTGAGGATGACCCGCAGCTCCTCCTGCGTGTACCCGAAGGCGCGCTGGCGGCGCTCGACGGACGCGGGGCTGTGCGCGACGTGCTCGCGCTCGGGGAGCTGGTCGAGGTAGACCGCGTTCTCCGCGACCCACCGCGCGTACGGGCGCTGCGCGGCGAGCTGCGACTTGATCTCCTCGTCCTCGACGATCCGGCCCTGGCCGGTGTCGACGAGGAACATGCGACCCGGCTCGAGGCGGCCCTTGCGCACGATCGTCGCGGGGTCGAGGTCGAGCACGCCCGCCTCGCTCGCGAGCACGACGAGACCGTCCTCGGTCACCCAGTAGCGACCGGGGCGCAGGCCGTTGCGGTCGAGGACGGCGCCGATGAGGGTGCCGTCGGTGAAGTTGAGGCACGCCGGCCCGTCCCACGGCTCCATGAGCGTGGAGTGGTACTCGTAGAACGCGCGCAGGTCCGGGTCCATCTCGGCGTGGTTCTCCCACGCCTCGGGGATCATCATGAGCACCGCGTGCGGCAGCGAGCGGCCCGACAGGTGCAGCAGCTCGAGCACCTCGTCGAAGCTCGCCGAGTCGCTGGACCCGTCCGAGCACACCGGCAGGAGCGGCGCGAGGTCGCCGAGGGCGTCGCTCGCGAGGGTGCCCTCGCGCGCGGCCATCCAGTTGCGGTTGCCGCGCACCGTGTTGATCTCGCCGTTGTGCGCGATCATGCGGAACGGCTGCGCGAGCGGCCACGACGGGAACGTGTTCGTCGAGAACCGCGAGTGCACGAGCGCGATCTCGCTCGCGTAGCGCGGGTCCGACAGGTCGGGGAAGAACGGCTCGAGCTGCGCCGTCGTGAGCATGCCCTTGTACGTGAGGGTGCGTGCCGAGAGCGAGGCGAAGAACAGGTCGAGCTCGTTCTCCGCGCGCTTGCGCAGGCGGTAGGTGCGGCGGTCGAGCTCGACGCCGGACAGCTCGCGCGCCGGGTCGGCCACGACGACCTGCCGGAACAGCGGCATGGACGCCCGCGCGCTCGGGCCGACGAGGTCGGCCGTCACGGGGACGTCGCGCCAGGCGAGGACCTCGAGCTTCTCCTCCGCGGCGATCGCCTCGACCCCGCGCACGGCGGCGGCGGCCGCGTCCGCGTCCTGCGGCAGGAACGCCATGCCGATGGCGTAGTGCCCGGCGGGCGGGAGCTCGGCGTCGACGACGTCGCGCACGAACGCGTCCGGGATCTGCGTGAGGATCCCGGCGCCGTCGCCGCTGTTCTCCTCGGCGCCGACGGCGCCGCGGTGGTCGAGGTTGAGCAGGGCCGTCAGGCCCGCGTCAACGATGTCGCGTCCGGGCGTGCCGCGGAGCGTCGCCACGAAGGCCACGCCGCACGCGTCGTGCTCGGCGGCGGGGTCGTAGAGACCGGATGCCGTGGGAGGGGCGGACAGGGCGGGTGCCCGGTGCGCGTCCCGATACTGCGGCGTGGTCATCAACACCGTCCTCACAGGCGCCCGACCATGACGGCCGAGCTGGTTCCAGCTGGGGGGTTCGGGACGTCATCGGCCCTATGGACATGACAGAACCCACCGGGCGGTCGCCCGGCGGATTCGCCTATGAATGACGGACGCTCAGCGACCGGGGTCTGGTCGCGCGGCATCTGCCTGCTCGGACTCCTCCGAGTCGTCGGAGTCCTCGTGCTTCTCGGCGTCCTCGTCGTCGGTCGACTCCTCGACCGGCTCCTCGGACCCCGCGGTGGGCGCCTCGTCCGGCACGTCGAGGGACACGGTCTCCTCGCGCCCGGGGTGGCGACGCCCGACAACGATAAACGCTATCAACGCACCGACGCCGACCACGATCGAGGTCCAGACGTTCAGCCGGAGGCCGAGGACGAGCTCGGCCTCGTCGATGCGCAGCATCTCGATCCACACACGACCGAGCGTGTAGACGAAGACGTAGAGCCAGAATACCCGACCATGACCCAGTCGGAACCGACGGTCCAGATAGATCAGGAGAAGGGCAGCCCCGATGTTCCAGATCATCTCGTAGAGGAACGTCGGGTGGAACAGGGTACCCGGCGGGTAGCCGGCGGCGGCCGCGACCGAGTCGTCGACGCGCAGGCCCCAGGGGAGCGTCGTGGGCGCCCCGAACAGCTCCTGGTTGAACCAGTTGCCGAGCCGTCCGACGGCCTGCGCGAGCAGGAGACCGGGCGCGAGCGCGTCCGCGAACGCGGGGAAGCTCACGCGCTGCCGGCGGCACCCGATGTACGCGCCGACGGCGCCCAGCGCGACCGCCCCCCAGATGCCGAGGCCGCCCTCCCACACGTAGAGCGCCCGCACGGGGTCGCCGCCCGGGCCCCAGTACGGGTCGGGCGTCGAGAAGACGTGGTACAGCCGTCCGCCGACGATCCCGAACGGGACGGCCCAGAACGCGATCTCCAGGACGTCGTCGGCCTCTCCCCCGCGCTCGACCCAGCGGCGCCGCGTGAGCCACAGCGCGACGCCGATGCCCGCGAGGATCGCGAGCGCGTAGGCCCGGATCGGGAACGGGCCGAGGTACCAGGTGTGCTGCGGGGGGCTCGGGATCGCCGCGGGCAGGACGCCCACCGCCTCGACGAGCTGCCCGGCCGCCAGCGCGGCGCTCATGCGTCCACCTCTCCGGGGGTCGTGGGTGCGTCGGTGGTCCGCTCGGCGCCGGACCGCGCGGACCGCACGCCCGCGGCGAGCTCGGCACCCACGGCACGCACGGCCGCGAGGCGCTCGTCCCAGGGCGCGTCGGCCAGCATCGGGCGCACGAACGCCGAGCCGACGATGACGCCGTCGGCGTACCGGCCCACCTCGGACGCCTGGCGGCCCGTGGACACCCCGAGGCCGACGCACACGAGGTCGGCGCCCGCGGCGCGCGTGTCGGCGACGAGCCGCGCGGCCTGCGGGCCCACCTCCTCGCGGACGCCCGTGACGCCCATCGTCGACGCCGCGTAGACGAAGCCGCGCGACGCACGCACTGTCAGGGCCAGGCGCTCGGGCGTCGAGCTCGGCGCGACGAGGAAGACGCGGTCCAGGCCGTGCTCCTCGGAGGCGTCGAGCCACGCGCGACCCTCGTCCGGGATGAGGTCCGGCGTGATGAGCCCGGCCCCTCCGGCCGCGGCGAGGTCGCGCGCGAACGCGTCGACGCCGTAGCGCAGCACCGGGTTCCAGTACGTCATGACGAGCACGGGGACGCGCCCCCCGGTGCGCTCGGTCACGGCGGCCACGACGCGGAACACGTCCGCGACGCGCACGCCGCCGTCGAGCGCCGCCTGGGCCGCCGCCTGGATGACCGGGCCGTCCATCACCGGGTCCGTGTACGGGACGCCGAGCTCGAGCACGTCGACGCCCGACTCGACGACCGCGAGCGCCGCCTCGATCGAGCGTTCGACCGTCGGGAACCCGACCGGCAGGTAGGCCACGAGCCCGGCGCGGCCCTCCGCGCGGAGCTCGAGCAGACGGCGCGCGGTGACGGAGCCCGTCGCCGCGGTCGACGCCCCGGGGGCGTCCTGGGTCGGTGCCGCGCTCACAGCTGTCCCTCCGTGCCCGTCGCCGTCTCGGCGATCGCCTCGTCGTCCACCAGGTCGAACCACCGTGCGGCGGTCGCGACGTCCTTGTCCCCGCGCCCGGACAGGTTGACCAGGATCACGTGGTCCGTGCGGCCGGCCTCCGCCGCCGCACGGCCGACGCGCAGCGCGCCCGCGAGCGCGTGCGCCGACTCGATCGCCGGGATGATGCCCTCCGTGCGGCACAGCAGCCGGAACGCCTCCATCGCCTCGGCGTCGGTGACCGGCTGGTACGTCGCCCGCCCGAGGTCGTGCAGCCACGAGTGGGCCGGGCCGACGCTCGGGTAGTCGAGCCCCGCCGAGACCGAGTGGCTCGGGAGGGTCTGGCCGTCGTCGTCCTGGAGCAGGTACGAGCGGGCGCCGTGCAGCACGCCCGGCGCGCCGCCGCTGAACCGGGCCGCGTGGCGGCCCGTCTCGATGCCCTCGCCGCCGGCCTCGAAGCCGTACAGCTCGACGCCCTCGTCGTCGAGGAACGCGTTGAACAGCCCGAGCGCGTTCGACCCGCCGCCCACGCAGGCCGCGAGGGCGTCCGGCAGGCGGCCGATGCGGTCGAGGATCTGCGTGCGGGCCTCCTCGCCGATGACCCGGTGGAACTCGCGCACCATCTCCGGGAAGGGGTGCGGGCCGGTCACCGTGCCGAGGAGGTAGTGCGTCGTCTCGACGTTCGCGACCCAGTCGCGCAGCGCCTCGTTGATCGCGTCCTTGAGCGTGCGCTGGCCGATCGTCACGGGCACGACCTCGGCGCCGAGCAGGCGCATCCGCGCCACGTTCAGCGCCTGGCGCCGCGTGTCCTCCTCGCCCATGTACACGACGCACTCGAGGTCGAGCAGGGCCGCCGCGGTGGCCGTCGCCACGCCGTGCTGCCCCGCGCCGGTCTCGGCGATGACGCGCGTCTTGCCCATGCGCTTCACGAGCAGCGCCTGGCCGAGCACGTTGTTGATCTTGTGCGAGCCCGTGTGGTTGAGGTCCTCGCGCTTGAGGAACACGCGCGAGCCGCCCGCGTGCTCCGCGAAGCGCGGCACCTCGGTGAGCGGGCTGGGACGCCCGGTGTACTCGCGCTGCAGGCGCGCGAGCTCGCCTACGAACGCGAGGTCGTCGAGGGCCTTGCGGTACTCGGTCTCGAGCTCGTCGAGCGCCGCGACGAGCGCCTCGGGGACGTAGCGTCCGCCGAACTCGCCGAAGTACGGGCCCTCCTGGGTCGCGAGGGATCGCGTCAGGTCGGCGCGCACCGAGTGCTCGGCGCCGCCGGGGGTGGTCGATGAAGTCAGGTCGGGCACGGGGCCGGTCCTCCTGCGTGATGGGGTGTGCTGGGCCGGGGCGCGGCCGCTGGGGCGTGACGGACGGTGCCGACGTGCCTCAGGGCCGCACGGACCACAGCGACGGGTGCGACCCGGCCGCGACGAGGTCGGCGACCGACGCGCGCGGCGCGTCGTCGGTCACGAGCGCCTCGCCCACGAGCACGGCGTGCGCGCCGGAGCGGGCGTAGTCCATGACGTCGTGCGGGCCGCGCACGCCGGACTCGGCGACGCGCACCACCTCGTCCGGGATCGCGGGCGCGAGGCGCGCGAAGGTCGTGCGGTCCACGTCGAGGGTCTTGAGGTCGCGCGAGTTCACGCCGACGACGCGCGCCCCGGCGTCGAGCGCGCGCGACACCTCGTCCAGCGTGTGCACCTCGACGAGCGCGGTCATGCCGAGCGAGTGGACGCGCTCGACGAGCGACGTGAGGACCGTCTGCTCGAGCGCCGCGACGATGAGGAGGACGATGTCCGCCCCGTGCGCCCGGGCCTCCCAGACCTGGTACGGCGTGACGACGAAGTCCTTGCGCAGCACCGGGACGTCGACCCGTGCGCGGACGGCGTCGAGGTCGGCGAGGCTGCCGTTGAACCGCCGCTGCTCGGTGAGCACGGAGATCGCGGCGGCGCCGCCCTTCTCGTACTCGCCCGCGAGCTCGGCCGGGTCGGAGATCGCCGCGAGCGCGCCCTTGCTCGGGCTCGAGCGCTTGACCTCGGCGATGACGGCGACGGCGTCGTCCGCCTTGAGGCGGCTCACGCACTCGAGGGCGCCGGGGACTCGGGCAGCACGTTCCTTCAGCTCGTCGAGCGAGGTCGCCGCCTGGCGCACCGCGATGTCCTCGCGCACGCCGGCGACGATGTCGTCCAGAACCGTCATCGTCCCACCACTCCCCGTGTCGTCCTGCCCCCCGGCCGGGCCGGTCGGCCGTCGTGCACCCACAGGTTCGGCCGACCCGTTGACAGGGAGGTACCTGCCATCGTAGGGCCGCCCCCGAGTGACGATGACCACGGTTCGAACCCCGAGACGAGCGCCGCGGGCCTTCCTGAGCGCGTCAGGACGCGACGGGGCCGAGCCAGGGCACGAGCGCGGGCACGTTCCGCAGCACCCCGAAGACCACGAGGACGCCGAGCGTCGCCCAGGCGACGCCGGCCGGGACGCGCGGCGCGGGGCGCCCGCGCCAGGCGCGCACGAGCCACACCGCCCAGAGGGCGACGAGGAGCGGCGCGGCGACGACCCAGAGCGGGTTCATGGACCACGCGCCCACGAGGTCGAGGTGCGCGAGGTCGTGCGTGGCGCGCAGGCCGCCGCACCCCGGGCACGCGAGGCCGGTCAGGGCGAGCAGCGGGCACGTGACGTAGTGGCCGGGACGGTTCGGGTCGACGACCGCGACGTAGACGGTCGCCGCGGCCACGAGCGCACCGACGGCGAGCGGTGCCCGCGCCGCGCGCGGCACCGGACGACGTCGCACCGCCTCGGTCGCCACCGATGCTCCGTCAGGACTGGTCGGGGATGGTCCCGACCCATGCGAACAGGGCCGGGAAGAAGACGAGGAGCAGCAGCAGGCCCACCGCGGAGAGCCCGATCGCGACCCAGCCCAGCACGATGCCGGCCGTCGCCATGCCCTCGTTGTCGGCCTGGCCCTCGGCGACCGCGCGCTTCGCCGCGTTGCCGACGATCACCGCCGGGATGCCCGTGACGAAGCCGCAGCTCAGCACGAACGACGCGATGCCCAGCACGAGCGACCAGACCGCGAGGCTGTTCTTCGGGTAGTACGGCGGGGCGTACGCGCTCGCCGGGTAGGCGCCGGCCGCGTACGGCGGCTGACCGGGGCTCTGCGGCTGACCGGTGTACGGCTGGCCCCCGTACCCGGGCTGGCCTGCGTACGGGGGCTGGCCCGACGCCTGCGGGGAGCCGTACGGCCCTGCCGGGTACGGCTCGCCGGCCGGGACTCCCGGGCCGCCGGAGGGGTGCTGCGGGGAGCCGCCGGGCTCCGCCGCGCCGTACGGCGCCTGCGACCCGTCGCCCGGGTTCGCGGGGTCGTACGGGGCGGGTCCCGGCGGCTGCGTCACCGCGAGACCTGCTTCTGCCCGTATCCCATGTTGCGGAGCACGAGGCCGCCGACGAGGGCCAGCGCGACGACGCCCATGCCGACCCAGAAGAGCCAGACCGCGGGGATGACGACACCGACGGCCGCGACGACCGCGCCCAGCATGATGCCGATCATGGTGAACCATGCGGCGACGGTGTGGCCGTGGTTCGTGGGCGGTGCCGCGGGCGGCAGGTACGCGATCTCGGTGGTCTTCTGGTTCTCGGCCATGAGGGTCGTGCCTTTCGTGAAGATGTGGTCAGAGCCTATCGGACCGGGCCGGTGCGCGTGGCCCCGCAGCCGCGGCCTCCCCCGCCCGCGCGGGGACGTCGGTGCTGCTCAGCGGTCGGTCGGGTCCTCGCCGCGCGACAGCGCGTCCCACGCGTCGTGGTCCGTGATCTCGTCGGCCGTCGTGGCCGTGCCCGCGCCGGGCGCGGGCTGCCCCGCGGTCCCGGTGGCGGCGTCGGTCGACGTCGCGCGCTCGTGGCGTGTCGAGGCCCCGCTCCACGACCGCGAGCCGACGGCGACCCAGACGACCGTGAGCACGGTCGCGACGCCGAGCACGGCCGCGAGCCACGGCGCGACCGTGAGCGTGACCGGCGCGGTGAGCTCGGTCACGCCCGTCGCGTCGGCCACCGCGGAGCGCGCGCTCGGCTCCGGGTCGAGCGCCACGCCCAGCGCCGAGACGGCCGCGACGACGCCGCTCGCCGCCGCGACGGTCAGGACGACCCAGCGGCCGACCCGGCCGACGAGCCCGAGCGCGAGCGCGGCCGCCACGAGCACGAGCGCCGAGGCGCTGACGCCGGGCGCGGCCGCCGTCCCGGCGACGGCGACCTCGACCTGCGGGTCGAGCGGCGTCGCGCCGGTCGTGCTCAGCCACGTGGGCACGGCCGCCGCGAGGGTGGCGCCCCCGAGCAGGAGGAGCACCCAGATCGCGGTCCGACGGCTCGGGCCGGCCGTCCGGCTCATGCGAGCCCCTTCAGCCGCGCGGCCACCTGCACGGCGCGCACCGCGGCCGCCGCCTTGTTGCGCGACTCGGCGTACTCCAGCGCGGGCACCGAGTCGGCGACGATGCCGCCGCCGGCCTGGACGCTCGCGCGACCGTCGCGGATCAGCGCGGTGCGGATCGCGATCGCCATGTCCATGTTGCCGTCGAAGTCGAAGTACCCCGCGGTCCCACCGTAGATCCCGCGCGACGCCGGCTCGAGCTCGTCGATGAGGGCGATCGCCCGCGGCTTCGGTGCGCCCGAGAGCGTGCCCGCGGGGAACGTCGCCCGGAACGCGTCGAGCGCGGTCGCGCCCTCGCGCAGCGTCCCGACGACCGTCGAGCACAGGTGCATGATGTGGCTGAACCGCTTGGTCGCCATGAACTCGACGACCTCGACGGTCGTCGGCTCGCACACCTTGACCAGGTCGTTGCGCGACAGGTCGACGAGCATGATGTGCTCGGCGAGCTCCTTCGGGTCCTGCAGGAGCTCCTCGCCGAGCGCGACGTCCTCCTCGGGCGTCGCGCCGCGGGGCCGCGAACCCGCGATGGGGAACGTCGTGACGCGGCCGTCCTCGACCTTGACGAGCGTCTCCGGGCTCGACCCGACGACCGCGAAGTCCCGCCCGTCGGCGTCGGTGAGCTGGAAGTAGTACATGTACGGGCTCGGGTTGATCGTCCGCAGCGCGCGGTAGACGTCGAGCGGCTCCGCCGGGCAGTCGAGGTCCAGGCGCTGGGAGAGCACCACCTGGAACACCTCGCCCTCCCGGATCGCGTCCTTGCCCGCGACGACGGACGCCTCGAACTCCTCGCGCGTCGAGCGGAACTCGAGCTCCGGCTCCGCCGCGTCCGGAGCCACGACCGACGCGACGTGCGCCCCGCCCGCGACGAGCCGCGCCTGCATCGCGTCGAGGCGCGCGACCGCGTCCGCGTACGCGTCGTCGACGCGCTCGTCGGTGTCGTCGAAGTTGATCGCGTTCGCGACGAGCCACACGCTGCCCTCCGCGTGGTCGACGACCGCGAGGTCCGTCGCGAGGCACAGCGTGAGCTCCGGGACGCCGAGCTCGTCGGGCGCGTCCGACGGGAGCGTCGGCTCCCAGTGGCGGATCACGTCCCAGCCGATCGCGCCCGCGAGGCCGCCCGTCAGCGGCGGCAGGCCCGCGACCGCGGGCGTGCGCAGCACGTCGAGGGTGGCCTCCAGCACGTCCACGACGTCGCCCTCGAGCGGGACGCCCGCGGGCACGTCGCCCGACCAGACGGCGCGGCCGTCGCGCGCGGTGAGCGTCGCGCGCGACGCGACGCCCACGAACGAGTACCGCGCCCAGCGGCCGTCCGACTCGGCGGACTCCAGGACGAACGTGCCCGGTCGCCCCTGCGCGAGGGTCCGGTACAGCCCGACGGGCGTGACGTCGTCGGCGAGGAGGCGACGGACGACCGGGATCACCCGGCGCGACGCGGCCAGCGCACGGAAGCCGTCGAGCACGGGCCACGTCTCGCCCCACGCGGGACCGCCCGCGGGGACGACGGTGGTCTCGGCCGGGTCGACGGTCGCGCTCACTGGTTCTCCTCCTCGGGGTCGGGGTCGGGCGCGGCCGGGGCGTCGTCGGCGCCGGCGGGCAGGTCGCCGACGACGGCGCCGAGGTCTCCCCCGGCCTCGAAGCACGTCCGCGTGCCGGTGTGGCACGCGGCCCCGACCTGGTGCACGCGCACGAGCAGCGCGTCGCCGTCGCAGTCGAGGGCGACCGAGCGCACGACCTGCACGTGCCCGGACGTGTCGCCCTTGCGCCAGTACTCCTGCCGCGACCTGCTCCAGAAGGTCACGCGCCCGCTCGTCAGCGTCCGGCGCAGCGCCTCGTCGTCCATCCAGCCGAGCATGAGCACCTCGCCCGTGTCGTGCTGCTGGACGATCGCCGCGACCAGTCCGGCGTCGTCGCGCTTGAGGCGCGCGGCGACCGCGGGGTCGAGGGCGGTTCGGTCCGGCGTGTCGGTCGTGGGTCCGGTCGTGGAGTCGGGCACCCGAGAATCCTGCCAGACGCCGGGCCCGGCCCGGTCCGCCGTCTCGCCGGGCGCCCGGCCCGGGAGGGTCCGGCGGGGCCGGGCGACGACCCGCGGCCGCTCAGCGGGTCTGGGACACCCAGGCGTCGTGCATGCGGGCGTAGACGCCGCCGGCGCGCGCGAGGTCGTCGTGGTGGCCGACCTCGACGACGTGGCCGGCGTCGACGACGACCACGAGGTCCGCGGCCTCGGCGGTCGAGAGGCGGTGCGCGATCGTCAGGGTCGAGCGGCCCGCCGTGAGCGACGCGAGGGCGCGCGCGATGCGGACCTCGGTCGCGGGGTCGACGGCGGAGGTCGCCTCGTCGAGGACGAGCAGGTCCGCCTCGGCGAGGTAGGCGCGCACGAGGGCGACGAGCTGGCGCTCCCCCGCGGACAGGGACTCACCGCGCTGTCCGACGGGCGTGTCGAGCCCGTCCGGCAGGTCGGCGACCCAGTCGGTGAGCCCCAGCCGCTCGACGGCGGCCTCGATCCGGGCGCGGCGCGCGGCCGGGGGCTCGGTCTCGGCGTCGCCGCGCAGGCCGTAGGCGACGTTGTCGGCGAGCGTGCCGTCGAAGAGGAAGCCCTCCTGCGGCACGAGGACGACGCGCTCGCGCAGGGACGCGACGGACAGGTCGCGCAGGTCCGTGCCGTCGAGCAGCACGCGCCCGGCGGTCGGGTCCATGAGCCGCGTGACGAGCTTGGCGATCGTCGTCTTGCCCGAGCCCGTCGCGCCCACGACCGCGACCGACGCGCGCGCCGGGAGGTCGAGGTCCACGCCGTGCAGGACCTCGGGCCCGTCGGGGTAGGCGAACCGGACGCCCTCGAGGCGCACGTGGGCGGGGCCGCGCGGGCTGCGCTCGCCGTCGTCGCCCTTGTCGACGACCTCGACGGGCGTCTCGAGCACCGCGAGGACGCGCCGCCACCCCGCCACGGCGTTCTGGAGCTCGTTGAGGATCTCGGTCGCCATCTGCACGGGGCCCGTGAAGAGCTGGACGAGGAAGAGGAACGCGAGGAGCTGCCCGACCGTGACGTCACCGGCGACGCCCAGGAGCGACCCGACCACCACGACGACGGCGAGCACGAGGTTCGCGACGAGGACGCCGCTCGAGAAGACGACCGCGACGAGCTTCTGCGCGCGGACCATGGCGCGCCGGGTCGCGTCGACGGCGCCGTCGATCCGGCGCGCGGTCCGCGCCCCGGCGCCGTAGGCGCGGATCGTCTCCGCGCCGACGATCGACTCGGAGATCGCGCCGAGCATCGCCCCGACGCGCGCGCGGACCTGGGTGTACGCGTCGTTGACGCGTGCCTGCGCGGGGCGCAGGACGAGGAACAGCGGCACGAAGCACGCCCACACGACGAGCGTGAGCTGCCACGAGTACACCGCCATGAGCGCCGTCGCGACGCCGATCTGCAGGACGGAGACGAGGAGCATGATGCCGCCCCACTGCACGAACAGCGAGATGGTGTCGACGTCGCTCGTGACGCGCGAGACGAGCGAGCCGCGCCGCTCGGTGTTCTGCGTGAGGACGGACAGGTCGTGCACGTGGCGGAACGCGCGCACCCGCAGCCCGGCGAGGCCGGCCTCGGTCGAGCGGAAGAGCCGGACGTTGACGAACGCCGAGCACAGGCCGGCGAGGACGATGACGACGGCGGCGACGCCGACGAGCAGGGCGACGCGCGTCGTGTCCGGGCCGCCCTCGGCGAGGACGCCGGTGTCGACGGTCTGCTGGACGGTCACGGGCACGACGACCCGGCCGAGCGCCGCCGCGACGGCGAGCCCGAGCGTGATCCAGACGCCGTCGAGGATCTGGGGCGAGACCTGCACGCCGCGGCGCAGCGTCGCGAGGACGCCGAGCGTGCTCGCGGACGCGATGCGCGCGTCGGCCGCGCGCGTCGCCGTGCCGGCCCCGGTGGCGGCCGCACCGGCGGCGGGTCGTTCGGTGGTCCGGGTCATTCCTCCAGCGCCCCCGTCTCGACGTGCCGCACGACGTCGTCCTCCTCGGTCTCCTCGCGCCGGGCGAGGTCCTCGCCCCGGCGGTCGTCCTGCTCGGCGTCCCGCGCGTCCCGGGCCGCGTCGTCGACGGCGTCCGCGCGCTCGGCCTCGCGTCGCTCGGCCTCGCGCGCGTACGCGGTCGCGAGCTCGCGGTACCCGGGGTCGCGCGCGAGCAGCGCGTCGTGCGTCCCGACGTCCACGACCCGGCCCGACTCGACGTGCACGACGAGGTCGGCGAGCGCGACGCTCGACATGCGGTAGGCGACCATGACGACGGTCGGCCGGTCGGCGCCCTCGCGCGCGAGGCCCGCGAGGATCTCCTGCTCGACGCGCGGGTCGACGGCGGACGTCGCGTCGTCGAGGACGAGCAGGCGCGGGCGGCGCACGAGCGCCCGCGCGATGGCGAGGCGCTGCCGCTGGCCGCCGGACAGGTTCGCCCCGCGCTCCCCCAGCGGCGCGTCCAGCCCCTCGGGGAGGCGCGCGACGACGTCGTCGACGCGCGCGAGGCGCAGCGCCTCCCAGACCTGCGCGTCGTCGGGGCCGGCGTCGCCCTCGTCCACGAGCGTGACGTTGGCGCGCACGGTGTCCTCGAAGACGAACGCCTGCTGCGCGACGAGCGCGACCTGCGCGGTGAGGTCGCCCTCGCGCACGTCGCGCACGTCGGTGCCGTCGAGCAGGACGCGCCCCCGCGTGGGGTCCGAGAGCCGCGCGAGGAGGGAGACGAGCGTCGTCTTGCCCGCGCCCGTGGGACCCACGACGGCGACGGTGGTGCCCGGCGCCACGTCGAGGTCGACGCCGTCGAGCAGGGTGATCTCGCGTCCGCCCGCGCGCACGTCGACGCCCACGCCCTCGAGCCGGACGCCGAGCCCGGACCTACCGGCGGGCAGGGCGCCGCTCCCCGGGCGCAGCACGCCGCCCGCGTCGACGACGCGGCTGATCCGCTCGTACCCGACGAGGGCCCGGGGAAGCTCGCCGAGGACCCAGCCGAAGGCGCGGACGGGCACGGCCATGATCGTCAGGAGGTAGGCGGCGGTGACGATGTCGCCCGCCGCGACGTCGCCCGCGGTGAGCCGGACCGTCCCCACGGCGAGCACGAGGAGCGTGCCCAGCGAGGGCAGGAGCTCGATCACCGGGTCGAAGAACGCGCGCACGACGCCGACGCGCACGTTCGCCGCGCGCAGCTCGTCGGTGCGCCGGGCGAACCGGCGCTCCTCGCGGTCGGCCGTACCGAGCGACGTGACGAGCAGCGCGGCCTCGAAGCTCTCGTGCGCGACGTCGGCCACCTCGGCGCGCAGCTGCTGGGCCCGGGTGATCGCGGGCGACATGTACCGCTGGAAGACGACGTTCACCGCGATCGCGACGGGGATGACGACGAGCGCCGCGCACGCGAGCCACACGTCCACGCGGAGGAGCATGACCGCGGCGACGCCGATCATGACGACGACGCCGAGCGCGAACGGCAGCGGGTTGAACACGCCCGTCGCCGCCTCGACGTCCGAGCTCGCGTTCGACAGGAGCTGACCGGCCGGGTGCGACCGGTGCCACGACATCGGCAGGCGCAGGTACTGGCGCGTCACGGCCGTGCGGTGGCGGGCCTGGAGCGCGGCGAAGCCGTTGCCCGCGAAGATGCGGCGCGCGGCGACGCTCGCGGCGAGCGAGACCGCGATCCCGGCGAGCACGAGCCCCGCGACCCAGATGCGGCCGCGCGCCGCGGGGTCGCCCGCGACCGCGGGGACGACGACCTCGTCCGTCACCGTGCCGATCGCGCTGCTCACCGCGACGGTGAGCGCGCCGAAGAGCGCGGAGGAGCCGATCGCGAGCGCGTACGTGCGCGGCTCGTCGCGGATGCCGCGACCCATGAGGGCGAGCGAGCGGCGGACGCGCGAGCCGGTCAGCGCGTGCGGGCGCCGCACGGTCGGCTCGGCGGGCAGCCCGTCACGGGGCTCCGGCCGGCGCTGCGGGTCCGGCGGGTCGGTCGGGGCGGGCGGGGCGTCGGCGCCGGTGGGGCGCGTCCTGCTGCCGGGCACGGGACGGTCCTCGTCTTTCGTTCAGGGGGTTGCACGATCCTCTCACGCGCCCCCGACACCACCGACGGGTCTCCCCCGCCGCCCCGCGCACGGCCCGCCGCACCGGCCGGGCGAGGACGGGCTCAGCGCACCTCGACGCCCGCCGCGCGCATCGCGTCCTTCACCTGGCCCACCGTGAGGGCGCCGAAGTGGAACACGCTCGCGGCGAGCACCGCGTCGGCGCCCGCGCGCGCCGCGGCCACGAAGTGCTCGGGCGTGCCCGCGCCGCCGCTCGCGACCAGCGGGACCCGCACCTCGGCGCGGACCGCGGTGAGCATCTCGAGGTCGAAGCCCGCGGTCGTGCCGTCGGCGTCCATCGAGTTGAGCAGGATCTCGCCCGCGCCGAGCCCCGCCGCACGCGCCGCCCACTCGACCGCGTCGATGCCCGTGCCCCGGCGCCCGCCGTGGGTCGTGACCTCGTACCCGGAGTCCGTGCGGACGTCGCCCGTGGTGCGGCGCGCGTCGACGGACAGCACGAGCACCTGGCTGCCGAAGCGGTCCGCGATCTCCGCGATGAGCTCCGGCCGCGCGATCGCCGCGGTGTTCACGCCCACCTTGTCCGCTCCCGCGCGCAGGAGCCGGTCCACGTCGTCGGCGGAGCGCACGCCGCCGCCCACGGTGAGCGGCACGAAGACCTGCTCGGCCGTGCGCCGCACGACGTCGTAGGTCGTCTCCCGGTTGCCCGACGACGCCGAGACGTCGAGGAACGTCAGCTCGTCAGCCCCCTCCGTGTCGTACCGCGCGGCGAGCTCGACCGGGTCGCCCGCGTCGCGCAGGTTCTCGAAGTTCACGCCCTTGACGACGCGTCCGGCGTCGACGTCGAGGCACGGGATCACGCGGATCGCCACGGTCATGAGGACTCTCCTTGGTCGGCCGGCGCGTCGCCGGTCGTGTCGGTACCGGCACCGTCCGTGCCCTCGGGCACGGCCTCCTCGGTCACCGGGAACTGGGCGTCGAGGATGTCCACGACGTAGACGAGGGTCTCCCCCGCGAGGGGGTTGGTCGTGGCGCCGTACGCGAGGTCGGGCGGCACGACGAGCAGGACCTGGCTGCCCACGGACTGCTCGAGCAGGCCCTGCTCCCAGCCCTCGATCACCTCGCCGATGCCGATCATGATCGACAGCGGCGCCGCGCCGGCGGTCCACGAGGAGTCGAAGACCTCGCCGTCGGACCAGCGCACGCCCGTGTAGCGGACGGTCACGACCTGCCCCACCTCGACCTGGCGGCCGTCGCCACGGACCAGCGGCTGCACGACGAGCCCTGCGGGCGCGGGGGTGTCCGGCGGGACGACGACGGTCGGCGCGCCGTCGTCCGCGAGCGTCACGGTGGGCAGGCCCTCCACGGGCGGGACCGCCTCCCCCGACGCGCGCGTGGGCAGCACGTCCACGACGAGCGCGACGGGCACGCCGTCGTCCTCCTCGAGGCGCAGCAGGCGAGCGCCGACCCGCTGGCCGCGCAGCAGGTCGCGCAGGTCGCGGCCGACCGACTCGTCGGTGAGCGCGCGCCACCGCGGCGCGTCCGTGTACGTGTTCTGCAGGACCGTCCCGTCCCGCAGGTCCTCGGCGTAGAGGTTGAGCAGCAGCGGGCCGCCGTCGGCGAGCTCGGCGCCCGCACCGGGCCACACGACCTCCGAACTCGCCGCGGGCACGTCGAGCGGCGCACGGTACTGGAGGTCGGGCGGCGCGCCCGACGACCCGGCGACGGTGAGGTCGGTGTTGAGCGGCGTGGGCGTCGCGTCCTCCGGCTCCGTGCACGCACCGAGGAGCAGCGCGGCGACGAACGCCACGACGAGCGCGAGGGTGCCGCGCGGCGCGCGCGCACGACGACGGACGGGCCGGGCACCCGGGGGGCGCCCGACCGCGGGGGCCAGGTTCGTCACATCACGTCCCGCGTCACATCGACTCGATGAGGCGTTCGACGCGCTCGTCGACGCTCCGGAACGGGTCCTTGCACAGCACGGTGCGCTGCGCCTGGTCGTTGAGCTTGAGATGGACCCAGTCGACCGTGTAGTCCCGCCGCGCCTCCTGCGCGGCGCGCACGAAGTCGCCGCGCAGCTTGGCACGGGTCGTCTGCGGCGGGACGGCGGTCGACTCGAACACCTCCAGGTCGGTCGTCACGCGCTCGACCATCCCGCGGGCCGCGAGCAGGTTGTACAGCCCCTCGGTGCGCGAGATGTCGTGGTACGCGAGGTCGAGCCGCGCGATGCGCGGGTCGTCGAGCTCCAGCCCGTGCTTCGCCTGGTAGCGCTGGATCAGCCGGTACTTGATGACCCAGTCGAGCTCGCGGTCGACGAGCGACAGGTCGCCCGTCTCCAGGGCGCGCAGCCCGCGCTCCCAGAGGTCGAGCACCTGCTTGACGACGGGCGTGGGCGACACGTCCTGCTCGACGAACTCCTTGACGCGCTGCAGGTACTCGCCCTGCAGGTCGATCGCCGTGACCGTCCGGCCGCTCGCGAGCTGCACCGGCTGCTTGCCCGTCATGTCGTGGCTGATCTCGCGGATCGAGCGGATCGGGTTCTCGAGCGCGAGGTCGCGCATCGGCACCCCCGCCTCGACCATGCGCAGGATGAGGTCGGTCGAGCCGACCTTGAGCATCGTCGTCGTCTCCGCCATCGACGAGTCGCCCACGATGACGTGCAGGCGCCGGTAGCTCTCGGCGTCGGCGTGCGGCTCGTCGCGCGTGTTGATGATCGGGCGCGAGCGGGTCGTCGCGCTCGACACCGCCTCCCAGATGTGGTCCGCCCGCTGCGACAGGCAGTAGACCGCCCCGCGCGGCGTCGCGAGGACCTTGCCCGCCCCGGTGAGCACCTGGCGCGTGATGAGGAACGGCACGAGGACGTCGGACAGGCGCGCGAAGTCGCCCTGCCGCCGCACGAGGTAGTTCTCGTGGCACCCGTAGGAGTTGCCCGCCGAGTCCGTGTTGTTCTTGAACAGGTGGATGCGACCGGGAAGCCCCTCGTGCTCGAGGCGCTGCTGCGCGTCGGCGACGAGACCTTCGAGGATGCGCTCCCCGCCGCGGTCGTACGCGACGAGCTGCCGCACGTCGTCGCACTCGGCGGTCGCGTACTCCGGGTGCGAGCCGACGTCGAGGTACAGACGGGACCCGTTGCGCAGGAAGACGTTGGACGACCTGCCCCACGCCACCACCTTGCGGAACAGGTAGCGCGCGACCTCGTCCGCGGACAGCCCGCGCCCGTCGTCCGACGCGCACGTCACGCCGTACTCGGTCTCGAGCCCGAAGATCCTGCGGTCCATGCGGTCCTACCCCTCGTCGGTCGCGGCGCCCGCGCCGCTCGCGTCGTCCGGCGCGCCGTCGGACGGGCCGCCGTCGGACGGCGCGCCGTCGCCGGTGGTCGCGTCGTCGCCCGCCGCGAGGAGCTCCTCGAGCGCCGAGCCGGAGAGCCGGCGGAACGCGCGGCGCGGACGGGTGCGGTCGAGGACCGCGACCTCGAGCTGCGCGGCCGGGATGGCCCGCGTCTCGTCGCCGTCGCCGCCCGAGCCGAGCGCGCGCACCGCGAGGCGCAGCACCTCCCCGAGCCCGAGGCCCGGCTGCCACGCGTCGCGCAGGACGCTGCCCAGCTGGTCGGCCTGGCCGCCCATGACGACGACACCCTGCTCGTCGGCGACCGAGCCGTCGTACGAGATCCGGTAGAGCTGGTCCTGGGCGGCCGTGCGGCCCACCTCGGCGACGACGAGCTCGACCTCGAGCGGCTTGGACTCCGTGGTGAAGACCGTGCCGAGCGTCTGGGCGTACGCGTTCGCGAGGCCGCGCGCGTTGACGTCCGTCCGGTCGTACGAGTAGCCGCGCAGGTCCGCGTACCGCACGCCCGCGACCCGCAGGTTCTCGAACTCGTTGTACTTGCCGACCGCGGCGAACGCGATGCGGTCGTAGATCTCCGAGATCTTGTGCAGCGCGCGCGACGGGTTCTCCGTCGCGAACGCGATCCCGTCCTCGTACGCGAGGACCACGACGGACCGGCCGCGCGCGATGCCCTTGCGCGCGAAGTCCGCCCGGTCCTTCATGAGCTGCTCGGGCGAGACGTAGAAGGGCATGTTCACTCGGCGTCACCTCCCGACGCGGGGCCCTGCGACAGGTCGTGCGGCTGGTCGTGCGGCACCGCCTCGGCGTTGGTCACCGCGGGTCGGCGACGCGGCACGCCCGTCCCCGAGCGCTCCGCCACGATCTCCTCGACGACGGCGGCGAGCTCGTCGTCCGGGACGCGCTCGTAGCCGTCCCGGGTCACGACCGCGACGACGGGCCAGATCCGGCGCACCGGGTCCGGGCCGCCCGTCGCGGAGTCGTCGTCCGCCGCGTCGTACAGCGCCTCGACCGCGACGCGCACCGACGCGGCGCGGTCGAGCTCCGTGCGCCACAGCTTCTTCAGCGAGCCGCGCGCGAACACCGAGCCGGACCCCACCGAGTGGTAGGCGCGCTCCTCGTACCGGCCGCCGGTCACGTCGTAGGAGAAGATGCGCCCGGCGCCGCGGTCCAGGTCGAAGCCCGCGAACAGCGGCACGACGGCGAGGCCCTGCATCGCGAGGCCGAGGTTCTGCCGGATCATCGTCGACAGGCGGTTCGCCTTGCCGTCCAGGGACAGCAGCGCGCCCTCGATCTTCTCGTAGTGCTCGAGCTCCAGCTGGAACAGGCGCACGAGCTCGACCGCGATGCCCGCCGTGCCGGCGATCCCCACCGCGGAGTACTCGTCGGCCGGGAAGACCTTCTCGATCTCGCGGTTCGCGATCATCGAGCCCATCGTCGCGCGGCGGTCGCCCGCCATCACGACGCCGCCCGCGACGCCCTCCGCGCCGAACGTCAGCGCGACGATCGTCGTCGCGTGCGGCGCGTCGGGCGCCGTGCCGCCGACGCCGTGCGCCGCGACGCGCTGCGACGGCAGCAGGTCGGGCGCGTGCCCGGCCAGGAAGTCCAGGAACGACGACGACCCCGGGGTCGTGAACGCGTCGGGCAGTCGCCCGGGCTGGTCGGTGCTCATCGAGTTGCCGTCACCCTTCCTACTCGCCGCCCTTCTGCACGAAGCCCCGGACGAAGGACTCCGCGTTCGTCTCCAGCACCTCGTCGATCTCCTCGAGGAGGGCGTCGACCTCGGCGTCGCGCGACTGCGCCTGCGGCGCGGTCGGGACCTCCGGGCCCTCGGGCTCGTCGTCAGGACGCCGGTCCTCGTGCGACGCGTGGGTGCGTTCGGTGCCCGCCATGACTGCCTCCTCGTCCGTCGGCCCGGTGCCGCGCCGACGCTCTGTCCGTTCCAACCCGGTCCGGGCTCGCGCCCTTCCCGGCCCTGCTCGCACGCGGCGCCCGTTCCACGCGGGGCGGGCGCCGTCGTGCGTCCAGCCTAGTCGCCGCGGCTCAGGACGGGCCCGCCAGACCCGCCAGGAGGGACGCCGCGTCCGGGCTCGCGTCGAGCAGCGCGCCGATGTGCGCGCGCGTCCCGCGCAGCGGGTCCATCATCGGCACGCGCTGCAGCGACGGCGCGCCCGGCACGTCGAAGATCACGGAGTCCCAGCTCGCCGCCGAGACCTGGTCGCCGTAGCGCGCCATGACCTCGCCGCGGAAGAACGCGCGCGTGTCCTCCGGGGCGTGGTGCACCGCCGCGCCGACCTCGCGCTCCGTGACGACCCGGTCCACCGCGCCCGCCGCGAGGAGGCGGTGGTAGATGCCGCGCTCGGGGCGCACGTCCGACCACTGCAGGTCCATCGCCGCGAGGCGCGGGTGGCCCCAGTCGAGCCCGTCGCGCTCCCGGAGCCGGTCGAGCAGCCGCAGCTTCGCGACCCACTCCACGTCGCGCGCGCACGCGTCGCGGTCCGTCGCGAGGCGGTCGAGCACCGAGCGCCACCGCGCCAGCACGTCGCGCGTCGGGGCGTCGACGCCGTCCGTCCCCGCGAGCCGCTCGGCCGCGTCCTGCGCCACGTCCAGGTACTCGCGCTGGACCTCGATCGCCGTCAGCCGGCGCCCGTCCGCGAGCGCGAGCCGCGTCGTGAGGTCGAGGTCGCGGCTCACGCGCTGCACGTCCCCGACGGGGTCCGCGAGGCGCAGCGCCGCGAGCCGCGTCCGCACCGCCGCGCCCAGCTCCTCGAGGTGCTCGACGACGAACAGCACGAGCGACGTCGTGCCCGTCTTGAGGTACGTCGCCGTCTCGAGCATGTTGGCGTCGCCGATGATGAGGTGCAGCCGGCGCCAGCGCTGGCGGTCGGCGTGCGGCTCGTCGCGCGTGTTGACGATCGGGCGGCGCAGCGTCGTCTCGAGCCCCACCTCCGCCTCGACGTAGTCCGCGCGCTGCGAGACCTGGAACCCGTGCTCCTCGCCCGTCGGGCCGAGGCCCACCCGCCCCGAGCCGGCGAAGACCTGCCGGGTCACGAGGAACGGCGTGAGCATCTCCACGAGCACCCCGAACGGCACGGAACGGTCCACGAGGAAGTTCTCGTGCGTGCCGTAGCTCGCACCCTTGCCGTCGACGTTGTTCTTGTACAGCACGACCGAGCCGCCCGGCACCTGGTCGAGCTCGCGCGACGCCGCGAGCATGACCCGCTCCCCCGCGACGTCCCAGCCCACCACGTCGTGCGGGACCGTGACCTCCGGCGACGAGTACTCCGGGTGGGCGTGGTCCACGTAGAGCCGCGCGCCGTTCGTGAGGATGACGTTCGCCGCGCTCGGGTCGTCGTACTCCTCCGTCGTGGGCCGCGCGACCTCCTGGAACGACCCCTCGGCGGGCTCGTGGGCCCCCGCCTCCGCGACCGGGCCCGACGGCGCCGGGCGCGTCGGGTCGTCCGTGAGCAGCGACGGGTGGGCCGACGCGCGCGGCACGTGGAACCCGCGCGCGTCCTGCAACGGGTCCTCGTCGTCGTAGTCCCACCGCGCGCGCCCGCGCGCCCCGTCGCCGCGCGCGACGAGCGCCCGGTACGTCGTGACGACCTGGCTCGACAGGAGCATCGGGTTCGCCATCGGCTTCCCCGGCTGCAGGACGCCGTACTCGGTCTCGATCCCCATGACCCGTCGAACGCTCACGCGCTCACCCTATGCCGGTCCCCCGACGCCCCGCGGCGCCGTCCACCGCAGGCACCGCCCGGCGCCCCGACCGCACGACGACGCCCCGGCGCGTCGGGCGGACGGGCCGGGGCGTCGGGGACGGGCTACAGGTACTGGCCGGTGTTGGTGACCGTGTCGATGGTGCGCGGGGAGCCGCCCTCGCCCTTCTTCTGGACGATCGTGCGGATGAAGACGATGCGCTCGCCCTTCTTGCCGCTGATGCGCGCCCAGTCGTCGGGGTTGGTGGTGTTGGGCAGGTCCTCGTTCTCCTTGAACTCGTCGACGCACGCCGCGAGGAGGTGGTCGACGCGGATGCCGCGCTGGCCGGTGGCGAGGAAGTCCTTGATCGCGGACTTCTTGGCGCGGTCCACGACGTTCTGGATCATCGCGCCGGAGTTGAAGTCCTTGAAGTACAGGACCTCCTTGTCGCCGCTGGCGTACGTGACCTCGAGGAACTGGTTCTCCTCGTCCTCGGAGTACATGCGCTCGACGACGGAGCGGATCATCGCGTCGAGGGCCTCGCGCTGGTTGCCGCCGTGCTCGGCGAGGTCGGCGGCGTGGATGGGGAGGTCCTCGGTGAGGTACTTGGCGAAGATCTCCTTGGCGCCCTCGGCGTCGGGCCGCTCGATCTTGATCTTCACGTCGAGGCGGCCCGGCCGCAGGATCGCGGGGTCGATCATGTCCTCGCGGTTGGACGCGCCGATGACGATGACGTTGTCGAGGCGCTCGACGCCGTCGATCTCGGCGAGGAGCTGGGGCACGATCGTCGTCTCGACGTCGGACGACAGGCCGGTGCCGCGCGTGCGGAACAGCGACTCCATCTCGTCGAAGAACACGACGACGGGCGTCCCCTGGGACGCCTTCTCGCGGGCGCGGGCGAAGATGAGGCGGATGTGCCGCTCGGTCTCGCCCACGTACTTGTTGAGCAGCTCGGGTCCCTTGACGTTGAGGAAGTAGCTGCGCGCGGCGCCGGAGCCGTCCGCGACCTGCTCGCCGCGCGCCTTGGCGACGGTGTGCGCGAGCGAGTTGGCGACCGCCTTCGCGATGAGCGTCTTGCCGCACCCGGGGGGCCCGTAGAGCAGGACGCCCTTGGGCGGGTGCAGGCCGTGCTCGCGGAACAGGTCGGGGTGGGTGAACGGGAGCTCGACGGCGTCGCGGATCTGCTCGATCTGCGGGCCGAGGCCGCCGATGTCCTCGTACGCGATGTCCGGGACCTCCTCGAGGACGAGCTCCTCGACCTCGGACTTGGGGATCACCTCGAACACGAAGCCGCTGCGCGTGTCGATGGTGAGGGAGTCCCCGACGCGCAGCGTGGAGTGCGCGACGGATCCGGCGAGCCGCACGACCCGCTCCTCGTCGGCGCGGCCGACGACGAGCACGCGGTCCGCGTCGAGGACCTCCTTGACGGTGACGATCTCGCCGGTGCGCTCGTAGCCGCCCGCGGCCACGACGGTCATGGCCTCGTTGAGCTTGACCTCCTGGCCGGGGCGCAGGCGCTGGACGTCGAGGCTGGGGCTCGCGCCCACGTGCATCTTGCGCCCGGCGGCGGACACGTCGACCGACCCGTCCGGGTGCGCGGCGAGGAACACCGCGTACGTCCCCGGGGGCTTGGCGAGGTCGTCGATCTGCCGCTTGAGGTCGAGGATCTGGTCGCGCGCGGCACGCAGCGCCTCGGCGAGCCTCTCGTTCTTCGCGGACAGCAGCGCGAGCTCTCGCGCGCTGCTCTGCGGGGCCTCGTCGCTACGGCCGAATGTCTCGCTCATCGGGTGTCCCCTCTCGCCGGCGCTCGGCCGACCGCGCGGTGGACGGCGGACGGCGGACCCGCGGAGGGCACCCGTGCCGACCACCGTCCGGCGGTCGGGTGTAGACCTTAGGCACAATTCTGGCCCGTGCACACGGACGACACCCAGGGTGAGACGACCGGGTCCCGATCGTTACCCGACCGTCACGACCCCGACACGTCGGGCGCGCTCCCGGCCTGCTCGACGCCGTCCCCGGGCTCGCCCGCGGCGGCGTCGACGGCGGGGTCTGCGGATGCCGTCGCGGCGTCCTGCTCGGGCGCCTGGCCGACGTCGCGGCGCACGCGGCGGATCTTCTTCTCCGACACCGGGCGCTCGCCGAGCTCCTCGGGCGACCACTGCTCGGCGTCGGTCGGGTACGCGCCCTTCGCAGGGCGGCGCTTGCGCTCGGGCGGGGCGACGCCGTCGGCGAGGCGTCGCGCGGTGAGGAGGAAGCCGGTGTGCCCGATCATGCGGTGCTGCGGCCGCACGGCGAGTCCCTCGAGGTGCCAGCCGCGCACCATGGACTCCCACGCGACGGGCTCGGCGTAGCGGCCGTCGGCGCGCAGGTCCTCCGCGAGGCGCGAGAGCTGCGTCGTGGTCGCGACGTAGCAGACGAGCACGCCGCCGGGCACGAGCGCGCGCGCCACGACGTCGAGGTTCTCCCAGGGCGCGAGCATGTCGAGGACGACGCGGTCGACGGTGCCGTCCTGCGCGACGGTCGGCAGGACGTCGGCGAGGTCGCCGACGGACAGCGTCCACGCGGGGTGGGGGCCGCCGAAGAACGTCTCGACGTTGCCGCGCGCGATCGCGGCGAAGTCCTCGCGGCGCTCGATCGAGTGCAGCTCGCCCGCGTCCCCGACGGCGCGCAGGAGCGACATCGTGAGGGCGCCCGAGCCCACGCCCGCCTCGACGACGCGCGCGCCGGGGAAGATGTCGGCCATCGCCACGATCTGCCCCGCGTCCTTGGGGTAGACGACGGCGGCGCCGCGCGGCATCGACAGCACGTAGTCCGCGAGGAGCGGACGCATCGCGAGGTACTCGATCTCGGCCGTGTTGCGCACGACGCTGCCCTCGGGCCGGCCGATGAGGTCGTCGTGGCGCAGGTAGCCCTTGTGCGTGTGGAACGTCGCGCCGGGGGCGAGCGTGATGGTGTGCAGACGCCCGCGCGGGTCGGTGAGCTGGACCTTGTCGCCCACGCGCAGCGGGCCGCGGCGCTCGTCGGCGCCCGTCGCGGCGGGTCGGTCGGACGCGGCGCGCGCCGGGGCGGCGGCGTCCCCCGGTCCGGGCGTCGGGGTCGGGGGGCCGGGCGTGGGGGTGGGCTCGGAGGTCACGGGCGACCATCCTACGGGCCGCGGCGGCGGTGGCGCCGGGCCCGGCCCGGGGCCGCGGGACGACGCCGCGCTCAGCGGCCGCGCTGCGCGTCGCGCAGGGCCGCGACGACCCGGGCCACCTCGAGCGCCCCGACGACGCGGCCGCCGTCGGTCACGACGACGACCGCGGCCTCGCGCCCGACGCGGGACAGCGCCGCGAGCATGTCCTGGCCCTGCAGTGCGGCGTCGATCGTCGCGCCCGCGGGCACCGGGACGGCGACGGCGCCGACGGGCGTCGTCTCGGCGGCGTCGGGCGGCACGGCCGCCGCCGCGGACGGGTCCGCGTACCCGACGGGGCCGCCCGCGCCGTTGACGAGGACGGCGACGACGTGCGGACCGCCCGCGAGCGCCACCGAGCGCCCGACGGCGCCCACCGTGGCGGTCGACGGGACGGCGACCGCGGGACGGGCGAGGCCCCGGACGGTGAGCCCCGAGACGGCCTCGCGCGTGCGGCCCACCGCGATGGCCTGGCCGGCGCCGCTCCAGAGGAACGCGCCGATGAGCGCGGCCCACGCGACGGTCCACAGGTCCGGGCGCGCGCCGTACGACAGCGGCCACAGGAGCGCCCACGCCACGACGCCGACCGCGACGGCGCGCCCGACCCAGCCCGCGGCGACGGTGCCCTTGGTCCGCGAGCCCGTCGCGGCCCACACGGCCGCCTCGAGGATCTGGCCGCCGTCGAGCGGGAGCCCGGGCAGGAGGTTGAAGAAGCCGACGAACGCGTTGGAGAACGCGGCCGCGTACAGCAGGAGCGCGGGCACGGTGAACGTCGGCTGCGCCTGGAACGTCAGCCAGAACACGACGGCGAGGGCGAGGTTGGTCAGCGGGCCGACCACGGAGATGAGGAACCCGTCGAGGGGCCGCGACGCGGTGCCGGAGTAGGCCGTGTGCCCGCCCCAGAGCGTGACGGCGAGCTCGGTGACGTGCTGTCCCCGCGCGCGGGCGACGACCGCGTGCGCGACCTCGTGCAGGAACACGGACGCGAAGAGCAGCAGCACGAACGCGAACGAGACGAGGTAGATCTCGGCGTCGAGGTGCGGCGCGAGCCGCTGCACCGTCGGGGCGAACAGGACGGTGAGGATCGCGGCGGCGAGGAACCACGACGGCGTGAGGATCACCGGGGCGCCGACGACGCGGCCGATGACCCAGCCCTTCGTGCGCGGGCCTGCCGGTGCGGGCGTGCGGGGGGCTCTGGGCTCGGGTCCGTCCACCCGGGAAGCCTAAGCGCTCGTGCGCGGCCGCGGCGACGCGGGCGGCGCGGCTCATCCCGCGTCCGCGAGGACCGCCGCGAGCTCGTCGCGCGAGTGGATGCCGAGCCGCGTGTACACCTTGCGCAGGTGGTACTCGACGGTCTTGGGGCTGAGGAAGAGCGCGGCGGCCGTCTCGCGCGTCGTGCGGCCGTCGGCGAGGAGCAGGCACACCTGGAGCTCCTGGGGCGTCAGCGCGCCGGGCCCGTGCCGCTCGCGGGGCACGACGTGCTCGCCGGTCGCCTCGAGCTCGGTCCGCGCGGTCGCGCCCCAGAGCTGCGCGCCGAGGCCGTCGAACGTGTCCCACGCGTCGCGCAGCGCGGCCCGTGCGGCGACGCGCCGTCCGCTGCGCCGCAGCCGCATCCCGTGCGCGAGGTGCGTGCGCGCGCGCTCGAACACGTCGCGCGTGCGCGCGTGGTGCGCGAGCGCCGAGGCGAAGAGCCGGTCGGCCTCGTCGTCGTCGGGCACGACGAGCGCGAGCGCGCGGTCGGCGCGGGCGCGTGTCCACGGCCGGCCCGTGGCCGCGGCGGCGTCCGCGAAGCGCTCGGCGACCGTTCGGGCCGGCGCGGGACGACCGGTCCGCAGGAGGGCGTCCACGAGCTCGGGGCCGGGATGCAGGTCGGGGTCGCCGATCCCCCGCTCGTCGAGCGTCGCGGCGAGCGCGGTGAGCCGGTCGACGGCCTCGCCGGACTCCCCCTCGGACAGCGCGAGGTCGCCGAGCGCGAGCTCGCACCAGACGACGCCGAAGCGCATCGACCTCTCCTCGCAGAGGACGGTCGCGTCCGCCGCGTGCTCGCGGCACGCCGCGCCGCGGCCCGCGCGGGACTCGAGGCTCGCGAGCCCGGCGAGCGCCATTGCGAGCTCGCCGCCCTGCCCGGTCTCGCGCGCCAGCCGCGCGGCCTCGTCGTAGTTGGCGGCGGCCCGGTCCCACGCGTCCGACGTCGCCTGGTCGCGCGCCACGTGGAAGAGCACGTCCGGGAGCGCGCCGACGCCGACGCGCGTGCGCACCTCGTCCACGAGCGCCCGCAGCTCGGCGCCGCGCTCGCGGTCGCGCAGGAACAGGGGTGCGAGCATGAGCCAGGGCAGCGCGGCGGGGTGCGCGAGCGGGTCGACGGCGGCGAGGCGCCCGACGGCAGCGGCCAGCCGGTCGGTCGTGTCGCGGCCGAGCAGGACCCCGGTGGCGCCGGACGCGGCCAGGCCGACCGCCCCGGACACCGGGCTCGTCGCGGCGGGCAGCGCGGCGGCGAGCCGCTCCTCGACGCGGTGCAGGGCGACCGTGTCCACGAGGTACATGGAGGCCCGGCACGCCTCGGCGAGGAGCAGGACCCGGTCGTCGACGTCCGCGAGGTCCGCGGCACGTTCGAGCAGGTCCAGGCCGTCCCGCACCGAACCGGCGCGCAGCGCGACGGTCGCGCGCAGCTGGGCGCCGGCCACCGACCACGGGCCCGCGGGCGGCTCGGCCTCGTCGAGGAGCGCCAGGGCGCGGCCGGGCTGCCCGCCCGACCACGCGGCGCGCGCGGACGCGACGAGCCGGGACCGTGCGTCCCCGGCGTCGGGGCTCAGCCGCGCGGCGCGCTCGTACGCGGTGGACGCCACGGTGAACGCGGTCCGCGCCGAGGCGCGGTCGCCGACGGCCGCGAGCGCCCCCGCGACGCCCTCGTCGAGGCCGGTCGCGGCGGCTGCCCGGTGCCAGGCGCGGCGGTCCTCGTCGCCGGGCCCGAGCTCGTCCGCGAGCGCGCGGTGGACGCGGCGGCGCAGCGCGGGCTCGGCGTCACCGTGCACGACGGCGCGCAGCAGGGGGTGGCGGAACACGACGCGCCCGTCCGCGGCGGAGAGCAGCCCGGCACGCTCCGCGTCGTCGAGGCGCGCCGGGTCGAGGTCGAGGCGCGCGCACACGGCGCGCGTCAGGCGCAGGTCGCCGTCGGCCGCCGCGGCGACGAGCGCGGCCGCCCGTGCCTCGGCGGGGAGCGCGTCGAGGCGCCGCGCGAACGCCCGCTGGAGCCGCGCGGGCAGCGCGCGCGGGAGCCCGGGGGCGTCGAGCCCCGCGGCGGCGTCCACCGGGTCGCCCGCGAGCTCGAGGAGCGCGAGCGGGTTACCGCCGGTCTCGCGGTGCAGGACGTCCGGTGCGCGCGCGGTCCCGGCCGGGAAGGCGGCGGCGAGCAGCGTCGCCGTGGCGCCGGGGTCGAGTCCGGCCAGGTGGAGGCGGGGCAGCGCGAGGACCGCGTCGGGGAGCTCGTCGCTGCGGCCCGCGACGAGGACGGCGACGGGGTCGTCGCGCAGGCGGCGGGCGGCGAACGCCAGGGCGTCGACCGACGGGCGGTCGGCCCACTGCACGTCGTCCAGCACGAGCACGACCGGGCCGTCCTCGGCGAACCGGCTGAGCAGGCTGAGGGTCGCGGCGCCGATGGCGAACCGGTCGCGTCCGCTCCCGTGCCGCAGGCTCAGCGCGGCGCCGAGCTCGGCCGCCTGCGGGGCCGGGATGTCGTCGAGCAGCCCGAGAGCGGGGCGCAGGAGCGCGTGGAGCACCGCGAACGCGAGGTCCTGCTCGGTCTCGGCGGGCGTCGTCCCGAGCACCCGGACGCCGCCGTCGGCGCCCGCCCCGTCGAGCGCGTCGGCGAGCAGCGCCGACTTGCCGACGCCGGGCTCGCCCGCGACGACGAGCGCGCCGCCGCGGCCCAGCCGCGCGGACGCGAGGAGACGGGCGAGCGTCTCCTGCTCGGTGGCCCTGCCGACGAGCACCACCCGGCCAGTCTAGGAGCGGGCGGCCGCAGGACCAGGGGGGGGCACCTGACGCGGGCGCCGGGCGCCGGTCCCTACGTTCGGCGGTGTCGGCACCCCGCCGGCACCGGACACGACAGGAGACCTCCGATGAGCCAGTCGACCACCACCGCGACCACCCCGCCCCCCGCGCTCGACACCGACGCCCTCATGGGCTTCGTGCTCCGTGCGGTCGACGAGGTGGGCGCGACCCTCAACGCCGCGCTCGTCGTCCTCGGCGACAAGCTCGGGTACTACCGCGACCTCGCCGCGCACGGCCCCACCTCGTCGGCCGAGCTCGCCGAGCGCACCGCGACGGCCGAGCCGTACGCCCGGGAGTGGCTCAACGCCCAGGCCGCGGGCGGCTACGTGACGTACGACCCGGCGTCGGGCCGGTACACCCTCCCCCCGGAGCAGGCCGTGGCCCTCACGGTCGAGGACAGCCCGGCGTTCCTGCCGGGGCTCTTCCAGCTCGCGCTGGGCACCGTGCACGACGTCGACCACGTCGTCGACGCCGCGCGCAGCGGCGGCGGCTACGGGTGGCACGAGCACGTCACCGACGTCCACGTCGGGTGCGAGCGGTTCTTCCGCCCGAGCTACCACGCCCACCTGGTCGCCGAGTGGCTGCCCGCGCTCGACGGCGTGGTCGACAAGCTCGAGCGCGGCGCGCGCGTCGCGGACGTCGGGTGCGGCCACGGCGCCTCGACGATCCTCATGGCGCAGGCGTTCCCGCGGTCGACGTTCGTGGGCTCCGACTACCACCCGGAGTCGATCGCGGTCGCGCGGCAGCGGGCCGCGGAGGCGGGGGTCGCGGACCGGGTGCGGTTCGAGGTCGCCCCGGCCCAGCAGCTGCCCGGGACGGGCTTCGACCTCGTGACGATGTTCGACTGCCTGCACGACATGGGCGACCCCGTCGGGGCCGCGGAGCAGGTCCGGCGCGCCCTGGCCCCGGACGGCACGTGGATGGTCGTCGAGCCGATGGCCGGGGACCACGTCGAGGACAACCTCACCCCGGTCGGCCGGGCGTACTACGGCTTCTCGACGCTGCTGTGCACGCCCGCGTCGCTGTCCCAGGACGTCGGCCTCGCGCTGGGCACGCAGGCGGGCCCCGCCCGGATCCGGGACGTCGCGACGGCGGGCGGGTTCGGGCGGTTCGCGTCCGTCGCCGAGACGCCGTTCAACCGCGTGCTGGAGATCCGGCCCTGACTCCGGGCCGGCAGTCGCCACGAGCGAAGGAGGGGTGGGCATGAGCGCCGCACCGGAGGAGACTGCACGGATGACGGGCCGTCGTGAGCCGGAGGGCCGTCCCTGGCCCGCTCCGGTGCGGCCGCCCGACCGGACCGGCGTCGTCGTCCGGGACGGCGTCGCGCTCCCCTGGGCCGTGCACGGCACCTCGGGGCCGACCGTCCTGCTGCTGCCCACGTGGTCGCTCGTGCCGTCACGGTTCTGGAAGTCCCAGGTCCCCTTCCTCGCCCGGCACCTGCGCGTCGTCACGTTCGACGGCCGCGGCAGCGGGGCCGCCGGACGCCCCGAGGGCGCCGCGGCCTACGCCGACGTGCAGTACGCCGCCGACGCGGCCGCCGTGCTCGACGCCACGGGCACCGAGCGGGCGGTCGTCGTCGGGTACTCGAGCGGCGCGGCGTGGGCGGTGCACCTCGCCGCGGACCACCCCGACCGCGTGCAGGGCGTCGTCGCCATCGCCGCGTCGTGCGACCTCGCCGTCGCCGCGCCGGAGCGCGAGCGGTACGCCTGGGACACCCGCCACGACACCACCGAGGGCTGGGCCAAGTACAACCGGGCGTACTGGCTCGGCGGCGGGTACGACGACTACGTCGACTTCTTCGCCCGGAGGATGTTCACGGAGCCGCACTCCACCAAGCAGGTCGAGGACGTCGTCCGCTGGGCCCACGAGATCAGCCCGCGCACGCTCGCCGACACGACGGCCGGCCGGCTCGGGCTCGACGGCGCGACCCGCACGCCCCTCGAGCCCGTGTGCGCGCGGGTCACGTGCCCCGTGCTCGTCGTGCACGGGGAGCAGGACGCGATCCGGCCGGCCGCCGTCGGGGAGCGGCTCGCCGAGCTCACCGGGGGCGAGCTCGTCCTCGTCGAGGGCGCGGGGCACGGCCTGCCCGCACGCGACCCGGTCCGGATCAACCTGCTCCTGCGCGAGTTCGTGGAGCGGACCGTCCCCGCCGCGACGGTCCCCCGCGCCCGCCGGCGCACGTGGACGCGCGCGCCGAGCCGCCACCGGCGTGCGCTCTACCTGTCCTCCCCGATCGGGCTCGGCCACGCCCGCCGCGACCTCGCCGTGGCCCGCGCGCTGCGCGAGCACCACCCGGACCTCGAGATCGACTGGCTCACCCAGCACCCCGTGACCCGCGTGCTCGCGGACGCCGGGGAACGCGTGCACCCCGCCTCGGCGCGGCTCGCGAACGAGTCGGCCCACGTCGAGGACGAGTCCGCCGACCACGACCTGCACGCCTTCCAGGCGATCCGCCGGATGGACGAGCTCATGGTGAGCAACTTCATGGTCTTCGCGGACGTCGTCGAGGAGGGCCGCTACGACCTCGTCGTGGGCGACGAGGCGTGGGACGTCGACCACTTCCTCCACGAGAACCCGGAGCTCAAGCGGTTCTCGTTCGCGTGGATGACGGACTTCGTCGGCTGGGTGCCGATGCCGGACGGCGGCGCCGCGGAGGCCGCGCTCACCGCCGACTACAACGCCGAGATGATCGAGCAGCGCGCCCGCTACCGGCGGGTCCGGGACCGGTCCGTGTTCGTCGGGAACCCGGCCGACGTCGTCGACCTCCCGTTCGGACCCGGCCTGCCGGGGATCCGGGAGTGGACCGAGGCGAACTTCGACTTCGCCGGGTACGTCACGGGCTTCGTGCCCCCGACGGCGGACGAGCGCGCGGCACTGCGGCACGGGCTCGGGTACGGCCCGGACGACGTGCTGTGCGTGGTCACCGTCGGCGGGTCGGGCGTCGGCGCGCCGCTCCTGCGACACGTGCTCGACGCCGTCCCGCCCGCGCGCCGGATGGTCGACGGGCTGCGCGTCCTCGTCGTGACCGGACCGCGGATCGACCCCGCGAGCCTGCCGCGGCGGCGCGGCGTCACCTACCGCGGGTACGTGCCCGACCTCCACCGGTACCTGGGCGCGTGCGACCTCGCCGTGGTGCAGGGCGGCCTGACGACGTGCATGGAGCTCGCGGCCGCCGGGCGCCCGTTCCTCTACGTGCTTCTGCGGCACCACTTCGAGCAGAACGTCCACGTGCGCCACCGGCTGGAGCGGTACGGCGCGGGCCGGTGCGTGGAGTACGCGCAGGCGTGCGACCCGGACGCCCTCGCCGCGGCCATGGCCGCCGAGCTCGCGACGGGGCGCGCCGGCGGTCCGCTTCCCCGGACCGTCCTGCCGGTCGAGACCGACGGGGCCGCCCGCGCCGCCGCGATGCTGGCCGAGCTGCTGTAGGCCGCGCCGCGTGCGCCGGGCGGGTCCCCGGCCCCGTCGAGGTCGCCGCCGGCGTCGGCGTCAGGGGGCGACGGCCTCCGGCACCGCGTCGTCGGCCATGAGGTCGACGACCTCGCCCGCGACGAGCCGCGTGAGCAGGTCGAGGTCGACGCGCTCGAGCGACGGCGTCCGGCTCAGGCCGGGCGCCGCCGGCACGGGGACGACGGCCTGCACGCCGAGCGTGGCGGCGCCGGACGCGCGCGCGGACGCGATGCCCGCGGGCGAGTCCTCGACCGCGACGCAGCGCGTGACGTCGACGCCGAGCCGCCGCGCGGCGAGCAGGTACGGCTCGGGGTCGGGCTTGCCGCGCTCGACCTCGTCCCCGCACACGAGCACCTCGAACGCGCCCTCGGGGGCGAGGTCCGCGACCGGGGCGGCGAGCTCGCGGTAGGACATGGTGACGAGCGCGCACCGCACGCCCGCGTCGCGCAGCGTGGCGAGCAGCTCGCGCGCGCCCGGCTGCCACGGGACCTCGACCCGCACCTGGTCGATCACGCGACCGATGAGGAACGCGACGATCTCGTCGACCGGGAGGTCGACGCCACCGCGGTCGCGCAGCACCTTCGCCGACTCGCGCAGCGGGTTCCCGACGAGCGACATCGCGTCCTCGTGCGTCCACGTGCCGCCGTGGGCCTCGACGAGCTCGTGCTCGGCGGCGATCCAGTAGGGCTCCGTGTCCACGAGCGTGCCGTCCATGTCCCACAGCACCGCCTGCGGGAGCGTGCGGTCGGCGGGGGCGGTCTCGGCAGGGGCGTGCGACGTCACGGTGGAGCTCCAGGGAACGGGGGTGAGAGGGGCGCGGGCGGCGACCGCCCGGCTCCTCCACCCTACGCGGGCGGCGCCGCGCGCCGACGTGGGCTACGCCACGCGCGAACCCGCCCCGCCGTCGCCGGGCCCGGCCGCATAGGCTGGGGCGATGACCGAGAACGCGACCGAGGGCACCCGGCAGACCGTGATGATCGCGGCGTTCGAGGGCTGGAACGACGCGGGGAGCGCCGCGACGGCCGCGCTCCAGCACCTGCACGAGGTGTGGGGCGCCGAGGACGTCGACGAGCTCGACCCGGAGGAGTACCACGACTTCCAGGTGAACCGCCCCGTGGTGACGACCGACGACGAGGGGCGCCGCGAGATCACGTGGCCGACGACGACGATCGCGTCCGCGGTGCTGTCCCCCACGGGGCGACGCGTCGTGCTCGTGCACGGCATCGAGCCGTCGATGCGGTGGCGCCGGTACTGCCGCGAGCTCCTCGACATCGCGGAGGAGCACGGCGTGCGCACCGTCGTGACGCTGGGCGCGCTGCTCGCGGACGTGCCGCACACGCGCCCGATCCCCATGACGGCGACGTCCGAGAGCGTGGGCCTGCAGGCCGTGCTCGACGTCGAGCCGAGCACCTACGAGGGGCCGACCGGCATCGTGGGCGTGCTGCAGCACGCCGCCGCGGAGCGCGGGCTGCAGTCGGTGTCGCTGTGGGCGGCCGTGCCGCACTACGTCGCGCACCCGCCGTCGCCCAAGGCGACGCTCGCGATCCTCGCGCGCATCGAGGAGCTCCTGTCCGAGCCGATCCCGCTCGGGGACCTGCCGGAGGACGCCGAGGCGTGGCAGCACGGCGTCGACGAGCTCGCGGCGGAGGACGCCGAGATCGCCGAGTACGTGCAGCAGCTCGAGGAGGCCAAGGACACGGCCGAGCTGCCCGAGGCGAGCGGCGAGGCCATCGCGCGCGAGTTCGAGCGCTACCTGCGCCGTCGCGACCGCGGCAACCCGGGCAAGGGCCCGACCGTCTGACACCCCGGGCGCGATCCGGGGACGCCCCGGTCGCGGGGACCGCGCCGCCCGCCCTCGACGACGGCGGGCGCGTGCGGCCTCAGAGCCGGACGCCCAGCAGCGCGTTCACCGCGCGCGCGACGACGCCGGGAGCCCCCTCGTCGTCGCCGGACGTGTCCCGGCCGGGGCGCAGCGACTCGGCGGCCCACGCGTCGACGGCCGCGAGCGCCGCGGGCGCGTCGAGGTCGTCCGCGAGCGCGGCGCGCACGGCGGCGAGCGTCGCCGTCGCGTCGGGCCCACCGTTGCCGGAGACGGCGTCGCGCCAGGTCTCGAGACGGCGCGCACCCGCGGGCAGGTCGTCGTCGGTCCACTCCCACTCGCCGCGGTAGTGGTGCGCGAGGAGGGCGAGGCGGATCGCCATCGGGTCGACGCCCGTGGCGCGCAGGGTGGACACGAGCACGAGGTTGCCGCGCGACTTGCTCATCTTCTCGCCGTCGTACGCGACGAGGCCGGCGTGCACGTGCGCGCGCGGCGCCCCGCCCCCGGACAGCATGCGGTCGTGCGACGACGACATCTCGTGGTGCGGGAACAGCAGGTCCGCTCCCCCGCCCTGGACGTCGAACGGGAGGCCGAGACCGTCGCGCGAGATCACGGCGCACTCGACGTGCCAGCCGGGACGCCCGGTGCCGAGCGCGCCGCCGTCCCACGCGGGCTCGCCCGGCCGCTCGCGCCGCCACAGCAGCGGGTCGAGCGGGTCCTTCTTGCCCTCGCGGTCGGGGTCGCCGCCGCGCTCGGCGAACAGGTGCTGCATGACGTCGCGCGCGAGGCGCGAGACGGAGCCGAAGCCGGCGTCCGCCGAGAGGTCGGCGTACACGTCGCCGAGGCCGGGGTCGGTGCCGCCCGCGCCGGGCTCGACGGGGACGCGGTAGGCGAGCCCGGCGTCGAGGAGCTGCGTGACCGCCTCGACCACAGCGGGGATCGTCTCGACCGCGCCCTCGTAGACGTCCGGCGGGACGACGCCGAGCGCCGTCATGTCCTCGGCGAACAGCGCCGTCTGCTCGACGGCGAGCGCGCGCCAGTCGACGCCCGTCGCGGCGGCCCGCTCGAGCAGGGGGTCGTCGACGTCGGTGACGTTGGACGCGTAGCGCACGGTGTGGCCGGCGTCCTTCCACGCGCGCACGAGGAGGTCGAACGCGACGTACGTCGCGGCGTGGCCGATGTGGGTCGCGTCGTAGGGCGTGATGCCGCACACGTAGAGGGTGGCGTCCTCCCCCTGCGCGGCGACGACGAGCTCGCGGGTCGTCGAGTCGTGCACCCGGACCGGGAGGCCTCGTCCGGGGAGCTCGGGGATCTGCGGGGCGGGCCAGCTGTGCACGCGTCAACCTTAGCCGTCGGGCCGCGCGCGCCGGGCCGCCGTCCGGCTCGCGGGCGAGCGACCCGCGCCGCCCGCCGCGCGCCCGCGCCGGTGGGCCGCGGCGCGCGCGGCTCGGGGCGTGACGAAGCCCACTCGCGGGGTCAGGGGGTCGACGCGGCCGTCCCGCCGGGCTCGAGCACGCCGGCGAGCAGGAGCACCACGACGAGCGCGGCGAGCACGAGCCGGTACACGACGAACGGCACGTAGCTGAAGGTGGAGACGATCTTGAGGAACGCGATGATGACGAGGTAGCCGACGACGAACGCGACGAGCGTCGCGATGAGCGTCGCGCCCGCGCCGGGCGCGCCCGGGGCCGGCTCGTCCGCCGACTTCGCGAGCTGGTAGAACCCGGACCCGAGGACCGCGGGGATCGCGAGCAGGAACGAGTAGCGCGCGGCCGCCTCGCGCGTGAACCCCATGAGGAGCCCGGCCGTGATCGTGCCGCCGGAGCGCGAGACGCCGGGCACGAGCGCGAGCGCCTGCGCGAGGCCGAACGCGACCGCCTGCCCCGGCGAGAGCTCGCGCAGCGAGCGCCGCTTGGCGCCGACCCGGTCGGCCCAGCCGAGCAGGAGCGCGAACACCGCGAGCATGAGGGCGGTGAGGTAGAGGTTGCGGAACGTGTTCTCGATCGCGTCCTGGAACAGCAGTCCGAGCACGACGATCGGGACGGAACCGAGCGCGATGAACCAGGCCATCGCGGCGTCGTGGTCGTGGCGCCCGAGCCGGTCGCGCCAGTGCGCGCCGTGCTCGCCGCGCAGCGACCGCCACCAGGCGGCGCAGATCCGCGCGATGTCGCGGCGGAAGTACAGCAGCACCGCGGTCTCGGTCCCGATCTGGGTGATCGCCGTGAAGGCCGCCCCCGGGTCCTGCGAGCCGATGAGCTCCCCCACGATGCGCAGGTGGGCGCTCGAGGAGATCGGGAGGAACTCGGTCAGGCCCTGGACGAGGCCGAGCAGGACGGCTTCCCACGCGTTCACGAGCGGTCACGATACCCGCTCGGGTCCCACCGCCCCGGACCTCGCCGGGCGGGTCGGGCGGCGTCCGGAGCGGCGTCCGGGGGCGACGGGGCGGGCGGCGCCGCGTGGCGGTCGCCCGGCGGGTGAACCTCGCCGGGTCCCGGCCCCGCGCCGCGCGCCCCGGTCGCCCCGCGAGGCCGCGCCGGTACCCTCGGCTCCCATGGAGAACCGCCACCTCGGCAGCACCGGCCTGCGCGTGTCCGAGCTCGGGCTCGGCACCATGACGTGGGCGCGGGACACGGACGAGCTCGACGCCGCCGAGCAGCTCCGCGACTTCGTCGACGCCGGCGGGACCCTCGTCGACACCGCCGCGTCGTACGCCGACGGCGACGCCGAGTCGCTCCTCGGCTCCCTCCTCGGGACGAAGGTCGACCGGCGCGACGTGCTCCTGTGCACCAAGGCGGGCGTGCGCCACACCGCGCAGGGCCCGGTCGTCGACGCGTCGCGCGGCGCGCTGCTCGACTCGCTCGACGACTCGCTCGCGCGGCTCGGGACCGACCACGTGGACCTGTTCCTCGTCCACGCCCCCGACCCGAGCACGCCGTTCACCGAGACGCTCTCCGCGCTGCGCCACGCGGTGACCTCCGGTCGCGCGCGCTACGTGGGCCTGTCCAACCACCCCGCGTGGTCGACGGCGCGCGCCGCGACCCTGCTCGGCGGCACCGACGACGTGGGCCTCGCCGCCGTCGAGCTCGAGTACTCGCTGCTCCAGCGCGGCGCCGAGCGCGAGGTCGTCCCGGCGGCGGAGGCGCTCGGGCTCGGCCTGCTCGCGTGGTCCCCGCTCGGCCGGGGCGTGCTCACGGGCAAGTACCGCCGTTCCCTACCCGCGGACTCGCGCGGCGCGTCGCCGCACCTGGCGGCGTTCGTCGAGCCGTACCTGGACCAGGCGTCGTCAGGGGTCGTCGAGGCGGTCGTCACCGCGGCCGACGGCCTCGGCCGGGCACCGCTCGACGTCGCGCTGTCGTGGCTGCTCGGGCGCCCCGCCGTCGCGAGCGCGATCGTCGGGGCACGCACCCCGGCGCAGCTGCGGACGTCGCTCGCCGCGACGGACCTCGTGCTCCCGGACGCGGTGCGTGCGGCGCTCGACGACGTGAGCGCCGTCGAGGTCGGCTACCCCGAGCGGTGGTGACCGCCGCCCGCGACCGGGCCGGGTGCGGCACGGCGGGCAGGACCGCCCGGGCGGTGCGGGGAGTCAGCGCGCGCCGTCGGTCTCCAGCTCGCCGGTGAGGACGTCGTCGTCGTCGAGCGCGTCGTCGAGGTCGTCGTCGAGCGCGTCCTCGTCCTCCTCGTCGTCGTCCTCGTCGTCCTCCTCCGCGAGGTAGAACGGCGTCGCCTCCCCGTGGACCTGTCCGAGCGCCTCGTCGTAGACCTCGAACGCGTCCGCGAGCACGTAGTAGGCGTCGTCGACGGCGGGGTCGTCCTCCCCGCGGCGTGCGGCGACGGCGTTGTAGTGGGCCTCGAGCGCGGCGATGAACCGGTCGAGCGCGGCACGCGGGTCAGCGGTCATACCCTGACGGTAGCGCCGGAAGGGGCACAATGGCACTCGTTAGCCGGGCTCGTTCTCCCGCCCGGCCGACGACCAGGACAGGCGAGAGAGGACGGTGGCGCGTGGAGGAGAGGCCGACGTCACGCCGGCGGTCCGGTTGGGCCACGAACGGCGGGCAGTACGAGTACCGCGTCCTGACGATCGACCGCTCCACGAGCCGGTCGGACGCGCGCAGGCTCCTGACCGACGAGGCCGAGTACGGGCGCTGGGAGCTCGCCCGCACGCGGCTCTACGTCGGGGGCGAGCGCCGCGTCTGGCTGCGGCGCAAGATCATCCGGGTCAGCTCGACCCTGTGAGCCCGTGCCGGTGACCGACCGGGACGGCCCAGGGCCGGGAGTCTTCACCAAGGCGCGCACCGACGCGCCCCGGGGCTTCTTCCGCTGCGAGGCCGCGGGTCTCGCGTGGCTGCGCGTGCCCGGGGGTTCGCGCGTCGTCGAGGTCCGCGCCGTCGCGGAGACGCACCTCGACCTGGAGCGTGTGACGCCCGCCGCACCCACGGCCGAGGCGGCCCGCGCGTTCGGCCGGTCGCTCGCCGTCGTGCACGACGCCGGGGCTCCGGCCTGGGGCGCGGCGCCGCCCGGCTGGACGGGCGACGCGTTCTTCGGTCCTCTCGACGACCCGCTGCCGATGCCGACGGGCGCGTGGCCGGACTGGCCGTCGTTCTACGCCCAGGCGCGGCTGCTGCCCGTCGCGCGGCAGGGTCGTGACCGCGGCGCGCTCGACGCCGAGGACGTGCGCCTGCTCGAACGGCTCGGCGAGCGCCTCGCGGACCTCGCGCGGCCCGCGCTCGACGACGGGCCGGCGCGACTGCACGGCGACCTGTGGTCGGGCAACGTGCTGTGGTCCGCGCGCGACGCCACGGACGACGGCCCGCGCGTCGAGGCGGTGCTCGTCGACCCCGCGGCGCACGGCGGGCACCGCGAGGCCGACCTCGCGATGCTCGCGCTGTTCGGCGCCCCGTTCCTCGACGACGTGCTCGCCGGGTACCAGGAGGTGCACCCGCTCGCACGGGGGTGGCGCCACCGCGTCGTGCTGCACCAGGTCTACCCGGTCGCGGTGCACGCCGTGCTGTTCGGCGGCGGGTACCGGGCGCAGCTGCGCTCGTCGGTCCGGACGCTGCTCGGCGAGGCCTGACGCCGCGCGGTCAGCAGGTGCGCAGGAGCCGGTCCAGCACGCGCACCCCGAACCGGAGCGAGTCGACGGGCACGCGCTCGTCGACCCCGTGGAACATGCCGGAGAAGTCGAGGTCCCCGGGCAGGCGCAGCGGCGCGAACCCGTACCCGGTGATGCCGAGCCGCGCGAGCGACTTGTTGTCCGTGCCGCCGGAGAGCGTGTACGGCAGCACCGTCGCCTCGGGGTCCTCCGCGAGGAGCGAGTCGACCATCGCGTCGACGAGGTCGCCCTCGAACGGCACCTCGAGCGCGATGTCGCGGTGGATCTCCTCGACCCGCACGTGCTCGCCCGCGAGCGCCCGCAGCGTCGCGAAGCCCTCGTCCTCGTGGCCGGGCAGGAGGCGGGCGTCGATCGCCGCCTCGGCGCGGCCCGGGACGACGTTCGCCTTGTAGCCCGCGGAGAGCTGGGTCGGGTTCGAGGTGTGCCGCACCGTCGCGCCGACGAACCGCGACGCGGGGCCGAGCGCCGCGACGAGCGCCTCGACCGAGGTCGGGTCCTGCGGGTCGTAGCGGAGCCCCGTGAGGTCGGCCACGCCCCGCAGGAGCCGGTCGACCGTGGGGGTGAGGGTGTTCGGCCAGTGGTGGGCGCCGATGCGCGCGACCGCCTCGGCGAGGCGCGTCACCGCGTTGTCCTCGTTGACCTGCGAGCCGTGGCCGGCGCGGCCCTCGGCGACGAGGCGCAGCCACGCGATGCCCTTCTCGGCCGTCTGCAGGAGGTAGGCGCGGCGCCCGCCGACCTCGACGGAGAACCCGCCGACCTCGCTGATCGCCTCGGTCGCGCCCTCGAACAGCTCGGGGCGGTGGTCGACGGCGTGGCGCGCCCCGTAGACGCCGCCCGCCTCCTCGTCGGCGAAGAAGGCCACGACGACGTCGCGCGCGGGCTTGCGTCCCTCGCGCGCCATCTGGCGCACGACCGCCAGGATCATCGCGTCCATGTCCTTCATGTCGACGGCGCCGCGGCCCCACAGCAGGCCGTCGATCTCCTCGCCCGCGAACGGGTCGACGGACCAGTCCGACGCCTGCGCGGGCACGACGTCGAGGTGCCCGTGCAGCACGAGGGCCGGCCGGCTCGGGTCGGCGCCCTCGAGCCGCACGACGACGCTCGCGCGCCCCGGCGCCGACTCGAACAGCTCCGGCTCGAGCCCGACCTCGTGGAGCAGGCCCATGACGTGCTCCGCCGCGGCGCGCTCCCCCGGTCCGGACCCGTCGCCGAAGTTGGACGTGTCGATCCGCAGCAGGTCCTGGCAGATCCGCGCCACCTCGTCCTCCGCGCGCGGCACCGGGCCGGGGGCGTCGACGGTCGCCGGGGTGCGGGCGCTGGCCAGGGGGTCCGGGTGCGGAACGGTCATGAGCGACACCGTACCCGCCGCCGTCGTCCCGGCCGACCGCCCCGGCCCCCTGCCCGCATCCCGGACATGCCGAGGTGTCATCGCCCGCACCGGCCGAGCATGCGGTTGTCGCTCGTCCGGCACCCGGATCGGGCGGCAACCGCATGCTCGGCCGGTCAGTGGCCGTGGCCGTCGAGGTCGACGCGGCGGGGGCCGGTGCCGTCGCCCGGCGCGGCGTCGTCGTGGCCGTCCCCTCCGCGGTGGCCGTCCCCTCCGCCGTGCCCGTCGCGACCGTCACCCGGCGCGCCGTCGTCGTGCGCGACGCCGTCGGGCACCTCGATGCGGTCGGGGGCCTGCTCCCCCGGGGCGACGACGACGAGCTGGCCCATCATGCCCTGGTCCTCGTGGGTGAGGAGGTGGCAGTGGAACATGTAGGGCGTCGTCGGGTCGGTCGTGCCCTCGGCGGCGTCGAACCGCACGAGGAGGCGCGTGACGTGGCCGGGCTCGACGTACACGGTGTCCTGCCACCCCGCGAGGTCGGGGCCCGGCGGGCGGCCCGCGACGTCGAGGACGCGGAACTGGACGTCGTGCACGTGGAAGCTGTGCGGCGTGTCGTCGAGGCCGGTGACCTCCCAGACCTCGGTCTCGCCCGTCGTGACGACCTCGTCGACGCGCGCCATGTCCATCGTGCGCCCGTTGATGGACCGGCCGGAGAGCTGGAACGTGCGCGTGCGCACGGCGTCGCCCTCGTCGAGGACGTCCGCGGGGTCGGTACCGAGGGCGTCCGGCACGGCGGGACTGGGCGCGAGCTCGTCCGCCGCCCGCAGCTCGAGCAGGTCGAACGTGTCGTCGCCGCCCGAGAACCGCTCGAACAGCGGGTTGACGCCCAGGTCGGGCGGGAAGCTGCGCAGGACGGCGCGTTGCCCGGGGGTCATGGTGACGACGACCTCGGCGCGGTCGCCGGGCGACAGGCGCACGCTCTCGACCGTGCGCGGGGCGGGCAGGAGCCCGCCGTCGGTGCCGACGAGCTGGACCGAGGAGCCGTCGGCGAGCCCGACGTCGTACACGCGCGAGTCGGACCCGTTGAGCAGCCGCAGCCGCACGCGCTGCGTCGTGACGTCGAGGTACGGACCGGGCGTGCCGTTGACGAGGACGGTGTCGCCGAGCGTCCCCACGGGCGAGAGGAAGCTCGGCGAGTCCTCGAGCCGGCCGTCGGGCCGGAAGCTCTTGTCCTGCAGGATCAGCGGGACGTCGTCGACGCCGTACTCGTGCGGCAGGTCGCCGGCCGGCCCGTCGGCGGCGGCCGGGTCGTCGAGGAGGAACATGCCGGCGAGACCCCGGTACACCTGGCTCGCGGTCTGCCCGTGCAGGTGCGGGTGGTACCAGAGCGTCGCGGCGGGCTGGTCGATCGTCCACGTGGGCGACCACGTCTCTCCCGGCTCGACCATCTGGTGCGGCCCGCCGTCCATCGCGGGCGGCAGATGCATGCCGTGCCAGTGGAGCGTCGTGGTCTCGTCGAGCGCGTTCGTCACGTCGACGCGGACCCGCTCCCCGCGCGCGGCGCGCAGCGTGGGGCCCAGGTGGTCGCCGTTCAGCCCGAGGGTGGGGGTCGGCGCGGACGCGCCGAGGTCGGCCACGCCCTCACGCGCCTCGAGCTCGAACACGCGCACGCCGTCCTCGACGCGCGACTCGGCGAGCGGCGGGACGGCGAGCGGCCGCGTGAACTCCACCGCGCCGACGGTGCTGGTCGACGCGCGCGCCCACGCGACCGCGACGACGGTGACGACCGTGCCGACGAACAGCGCGGCGACGACCCCGAGCACGACGAGCACACGGACGACCGGGCTGCGGCGACGACGGGACCGACCGGCCGGCGGGGTCGGCGGCTCTCCGCCGGCGGGCGGCGTGACGGGGTACGGGGTGGTGGACGGGGCGGTCATCGGCATGTGCTCCAGGTGGACGACGGCGGTCGGCGGGCGGGTGGGCGGCGGCGCCCCCGGGTGCGCGGGGCGTCGTCGACGCTAGGGACGGGGAGGGGCCGGGCGCGTCCGCGCGGGCGCGTACCCAGGCCCGGACCGGACCCTGAGCGCGGCGTGCCGCGCCTCGGGGTGCTCCCGGGCTCAGCGGCGGCGCGCGGCGAGGAGGCCGTGCGCCACGAGGCCCGCGAGCGCGCCCCACACGGCGTTGGTGAGCAGCATCGGCAGGATCGCCACGGGCCGGGCGACGGGTCCCTGGAGCTCGCCCGTGAGGATCGGCGACAGCACGGCGCTGATGACGAGCGCGAGCACGGCGTAGGTCAGGCCGACGGCGACGCCCGTCGCGACCGGGTGGGCCGGGCGCGCGGCGACGATCGCGGCGACCCAGACCACGGTGAGCACGAGCGTAACGAGGAGCGGCGCGGCGGGCCGCCCGATCGCGTCGTCGACGCCCGTGACGCTCAGGAGCGGGCGCACGAGCGCGAGCGCCCCGAGCCCGAGGACGAGCGGCCAGCTGAGCGAGCGGACGACGTCCGCGAGGCGCGGCGAGGGCGGGGAGGGCGGGGGCGGTCCCGGCCGGACAGGTCCGCCGGTCGGTGCGGGAGCCCCGGCGTGCGAGCGCGCGGCGTCGGGCGGGTGCGGCCCACCGGTCGGGTACGGGGCGCCGGTCGGGTACGGCGCACCGGTCGGGTCGGGCGCGCCGGACGGGGACGCGGGCGGGACGGGACGGTCGGACGGGTCCGGCGGGACGGGGTTCGTGGTCATGTCCACGACGCTAGGGAGCGGGGCCGCACGGCCGCGTCCGGCCCGGTGCCCGACCGTCTGCGCCGTCGCGCGCGGCTCAGGTACGCGTCTGGACGTACGCGACCCCGAGGTCGTGCCGCCTCCGGACGGACGCGCGACCGCAGGCCCGTTCCTAGACTCGGGAGGCGTGACGACCTCCGAGCTGCCGCCGACGCCGCCCGCGGGCGCGCCGCGCCCCGCGCCGCCGCCGTGGCTGATCGACGCGCTGCTCGGCTTCGCGGTGCTCGACGTCGTCGCGTTCGCGATCGCCGCCGACGTGGGTGGTGGCCGCACCGACCCGTGGCTCGCCTACCCGATCGCGGTCGTGCTCGGGCTCCTCGTCCTCGGGCGGCGCCGGTTCCCCGTCGGCGTGCTCGTCGCGACAGCGCTCGTCATCTGCGCGTACTACACGCTCGACCTGCCGCCCATCGGGCTCGCGCTGCCGGTCTCGGTCGCGCTCTACTCGGCGGCCGTCGCCGGCCGCCTCTGGTGGTCCGTCGGGGTCGCGGCCGCGCTCGTCGTCGCGTCGACGTACTTCCGGCTCGCCGAGGGCGACGACGCGGGGTACGTCCTCGGGTACGAGCTCGCGACGACCGTCGCGCTCATGGCGGCCGCGATCGCGCTCGGGCACGGCGCGTTCGCGCGGCGCCAGCGCGACGAGCAGCGGCGGCACGCGGACGCGCTGCGCGAGCAGACGCTCGAGCTCGAGGCCGCCGACCGGCTCGCGCGCGACCGCGAGGCCGTCGCGCGCGACCTGCACGACGTCGTCGGGCACCACCTCGCGGTCGTGTCCCTGCACGCGAACGTGGCGCGCGAGGCGCTCGACGACGCCGTGAGCACGCGCGACGACGTGGCGCTCGCGACCGCGCGTGCCGAGCTCGACCAGGTGCGGGCCTCGACCACGGCCGCGCTCACGGACCTGCGCGCCACGGTGCGCGCTCTGCGCGGCGCCGGCGCCCCGGCGGGCGTCGCGGACCAGGCCCGCATCGACCGGCTCGACGACCTCGCGCGCACGGCCCGGGCGGCCGGGCTCGACGTGACCCTCGACGTCGACCTCCCGGCCGGGACCGCGGACGGCAGCGCCGCGGGTGCGGCGGTGTACCGGGTCGTGCAGGAGGGGCTGACCAACGTGCTGCGCCACGCGAGCGCGTCCTCGGCGCGCGTGCGCGTCGCGCTCGACCCGCCGGGCGACGCGCTCGCGGTCGAGGTGCGCGACGACGGCCGCGCCGCCGCGGGTCCGCCGGGCGACGGGTTCGGGCTGCGGGGGCTGCGCGAGCGCGTCGCGGTGCTGGGCGGGACCGTGACGACCGACGTGCCCGACGGCGGCGGGTTCCGGCTGCGCGCCCGCGTGCCCGTCCCGGAGGGGTCGGCGGGCGCGGTCCGGCGCAGCGGCGACGGGGGCGCGCCGTGATCCGGGTCGTGCTGGTCGACGACCAGCCGCTCGTGCGGACGGGGATCCGGGCGCTGCTGGAGCGCGCCGACGACGTCGAGGTCGTCGGGGAGGCCGCCGACGGGCGCGAGGGGGTCGCGCTCGTGCGGCGCGTCCGGCCCGACGTCGTGCTCATGGACCTGCAGATGCCGGTGCTCGACGGCGTCGAGGCGACGCGGCAGGTGGTCGACGGCGCCGCGCGCCCCGGCCCGGGCACGCCGCCCGGGGACCCCGCGGAGGGGCCGCGCGTCGTCGTGCTCACGACGTTCGACGACGACGCGAACCTCTTCGCGGCGCTGCGCGCCGGGGCGTCCGGCTTCCTGCTCAAGGACGCGAGCCCGGACGAGCTGCGCGCGGCGGTGCGGACCGCGGCCGCGGGCGACGCGCTGCTCTCCCCCGCGGTGACGTCGCGCGTCGTCGCGCAGGCGGTGGACGCGACGCGCCGCGACGAGGACCTCGCCCGCGTGGTCGCCGAGCGGCTCACGGAGCGCGAGCGCGAGGTGCTCGCGCACGTCGGCCGTGGCCTGACGAACGACGAGATCGGCGCGGCGCTGTTCATGAGCCCCGCGACGGCGCGCACGCACGTGGGCCGCGTCCTCGCCAAGCTCGGGGTGCGCGACCGGGCCGGTCTCGTCGTCGTGGCGTACGAGACCGGCCTGGTCCGCCCGGGCGCCCCGCCCGGGTAGGTCCGGGGCGCCGGGACCGCGTCAGGCGTCGAGCCCGCGGCGCGCGAGGAGGGGCGCGATGTCGGCGTCGCGGCCGCGCAGCTCCCGGAACGAGGCCAGCGGGTCCTGCGAGCCGCCCCGGGCGAGCAGCACGCGGCGGAAGCGCTCGCCGTTCTCGCGCGACAGCCCGCCGTTCTCGCGGTACCACTCGACCGTGTCGGCGTCGAGCACCTCCGACCAGATGTACGAGTAGTACCCGGCCGAGTACCCGCCGCCGAACACGTGGTTGTAGTAGGTGGTGCGGTAGCGCGGCGGCACGGGCGCGAACGCGACGCCCGCGGCGTCGAGCGCGGCGGCCTCGAACGGCACGACGTCCTTCGCGGACGCCGGCACCTCGTCCGGGCCGACCTGGTGCCACGCCTGGTCGAGCAGCGCCGCGGCGAGGTACTCCGTGGTGCCGAAGCCCTCGTTGAACTGGCGCGAGGCGAGCATCGTGTCGACCCACTCGGCGGGCATCGGCTCGCCCGTGACGTGGTGCACCGCGTACGAGCGCAGGACCGACGGCTCCCACGCCCACATCTCGTTGACCTGCGACGGGTACTCGACGAAGTCGCGCGGCACCTCGGTGCCGGACTGCGACGGGTACCGCACGTCCGAGAACAGGCCGTGCAGCGCGTGCCCGAACTCGTGGAACAGCGTGATGACCTCGTCCCACACGAGCAGCGTCGGCTGGCCCGCCGGCGGCTTGACGATGTTGAGGTTGTTCACCACGACCGGCTTCTGCCCGAGCAGGTGGTTCTGGTCGACGAGGTTGTTCATCCACGCCCCGCCGCGCTTGGACTCGCGCGTGTACCAGTCGGCGAGGAACAGCCCGAGGCCCTGGCCGGGCTCGCCCGGCGTCTGCGCGTCGAACACCTCGAAGACGCGCACGTCCGGGTGGTAGCCGACGAGGTCGTGGCGCTCGGCGAACGAGATGCCGAAGAGGCGGTTCGCGGCGAGGAACACGCCGTCGTGCACGACGCGCTCGAGCTCCAGGTACGGGCGCAGGAGCGCGTCGTCGAGCGCGTAGCGGTCCTTGCGCACGCGCTCGGCGTAGAACGACCAGTCGGACGCCCGCAGCGTCGCCCCCGGCTCGTCCGCCTGGAGCGCGGCCTCGAGGTCCGCAGCCTCCCGGCGCGCGTTCGCGACCGCGGCGGGCGCGAGGCGCGACAGCATCGCGTTCACGGCCTCCGTCGTCTTCGCCGTCGCGTCCTCCGCCACGTACGCGGCGTGGTGCTCGTAACCGAGCAGGCGCGCGCGCTCGGCGCGCAGGCGCACCGTCTCCAGCACGATCTCGCGCGTGTCGTGGTCGTCGCCGGTCGCGCCGCGCGACTCCGACGCCTGCTGGACGCGCTCGCGCACGTCCCGGCGCGCGAGCGCGGCGAGGACCCCCTGCTGGGTGGGCAGCTGCATCTCCAGGAGCCACGCGCCCTCGTGGCCGCGCGCCGCGGCGGCGGCCGCCGCGCCCGCGACGGCGTCCTCGGGCAGCCCTTCGAGCTCGGCACGGTCCGTGACGAGCACGCTCGCCGCGTTCGCGCCCGCGAGCAGCGCGCGGCCGAACGCGGCCTCCAGCGTCGTGAGCCGCCCGTTGAGCTCGCGCAGGCGCTCCTGCTGCGCGGCGTCGAGCTCGACGCCCGAGCGCCGGAACCGGACGAGCAGCGTGTGCAGCAGCCACGCGGCGTCGGGCTCGAGCGTCTGCTCGCCCGCGTCCACGGCGTCCTGGAGCGCGCGGGCGCGCGCGTACAGGCGCGCGTCCATGTAGATCGCGTCGTGGTGCGCCGCGAGCTCCGGGGCGAACTCCTCCTCGATCTGCTCCAGGCCCGGCGTCGCGTCCGCCGAGAGCTGGTTGTAGAACGCGTTGAGCACGCGCGCCAGGTCACGGCCCGAGCGCTCCAGCGCCGCGAGCAGGTTGTCCTCGGTCGGGGGCGCGTCGTCCGTCGCGATCGCCTCGACCGCCGCACGCTGGGCCGCGGTCGCCGCGCGCAGCGCGGGGAGGTAGTGCTCCTCGCGGATCGCGTCGTAGTCGGGCAGTTCGTACGGCAGCGCGGACGGCGCCGCGAAGGGGTTGGCGGGGTCGAGGTCGGCGAGGGTCGTGGCGCCGGCCGGCACGGGGGTGGGCGCGGGCGCGTCGGTGCGCGTCGTGGGCTCGGAGGTCATGGACCCCATCTTGACCCCGCGGCCGCGCACGACGGAAACGGATTCGCAGGCACCGGACGCTCCCGGTCGGCCGCGCGTCCTCGGGCGTCCGCGGCCGACCGGGCGTGCGTCAGGCGGCGCGGCCCGGCGACGGGGCGTCGGCCGGCCACGGCTCGTTTGGCTCGCGCGGGTCGTCCGGCAGGAGCGTGCCGAGCCACGAGTCGCGGCGCTCGCCGCGCTGGAGCGCGTAGCCGCGCACCGTGCCCTCGACGCGGAAGCCGAGCCGCCACGCGGTGCGCCGCGACGGCCAGTTCCCCACGTACGCCTGCCAGAACAGGCGCGCGAGGGCGCCGCCCTCCGGGTCGAACGCCCAGTCGACGACGAGCCGGCACGCCGCCGTCATGAGGCCGCGGCCGCGCGCCTCCGGGGCGGTCCAGTAACCGATCTCGGCCGACCGGTGCCCCGCGGGCGCGTCGTCCGCGCTCAGTCCGACCATCCCGAGCAGGCGCCCGGGGCCCTCGGGGCCGGGGATGCCCGACGGCCCGGCGCTCTCGCGCACGCCCCACGTGAGCACGTCGCCGCGCTCCCAGCCGGGGGCCACGTACTCCTCGACGAACTGCACCGCGTCCGCGCGCGCGTACGGGGACGGGACGACCGTCCAGGCCGCGACCTGCGGGTCCTGGCACGCCGCGGCGATGGCGTCGACGTCGTCGGGGGTGGGGGTGGACAGGTGGACACGGCCGTCGTCGAGGGAGAAGGGAAGCACGCCCCGAGGCTCGCACGCGCCGCGACCCCGCGTCATCCCGATTCTCGGCACGTCCCGCCAGAGGGCGACCGTCAACCGCGCAGCGCGTCCTGCGCGGGCGTCCACGGCAGGTCGTGCGCCTCCGCGACCGCCTCGTTGAGCAGCGTCCCGCGGCGGGTCGACGCCCCGGACCGCAGCACGGGGTCCTCGCGCACGGCCGCGACCCCGCCGTCCGCGAGCGCCGCGAGGTACGGCAGCGTCGCGCTGGTGAGCGCGAGCGTGCTCGTCACCGGCACCGCGCCGGGCATGTTCGCCACGCAGTAGAACGTCGTGCCGTGCACGGCGAACGTCGGGTCGTCGTGCGTGGTGGGCCGCGACCCCTCGAAGCACCCGCCCTGGTCGACGGCGACGTCGACGAGCACGGCGCCCGGGCGCATGCGGGCGACGAGGTCGTCGCCGACCAGGCGCGGCGCGCGGGCGCCCGCGACGAGCACGGCCCCGACGACGAGGTCGGCCTCGAGCACCTCGCGCTCGATCGCGTACGCGCTCGACACGACCGTGCGGACGTGCCCGGAGAACTCCTGGTCGACCGCGCGCAGCACGGGCAGCGAGAGGTCGACGACCGTGACCTCGGCGCGCATCCCCACCGCGATCTCGGCGGCGTTGCGGCCGGCGGTCCCGCCGCCGAGCACGACGACCCGTCCCGGGCGGGTGCCCGGGACGCCGCCGAGCAGGACGCCGCGCCCGCCCGCGGGGCGCTGCAGGAGCCACGCGCCGACCTGCGTCGCCATGCGCCCGGCGACCTCGCTCATGGGCGCGAGCAGCGGGAGCGAGCCGTCGGCGGCCTGCGCCGTCTCGTAGGCGACCGACGTCGTGCCCGCGTCGAGCAGCGCGCGCGTGCACGCCTCGTCGGCGGCGAGGTGGAGGTAGGCGAACAGCAGGAGGTCCTCGCGCAGGAAGCCGTACTCGCTCGCGACCGGCTCCTTGACCTTGCACACGAGCTCGGCCTCGCCCCAGACCTCCTCGGCGGTGGGCACGACGCGCGCCCCGGCGCTCTCGAACTCCGCGTCCGACAGGTGGGAGCCGGTCCCGGCCCCGGACTGCACGAGCACGTCGTGCCCGGCGCGCACGAGGTGGTGAGCGCCGGCGGGGGTGAGCGCGACGCGGTCCTCGTGGTTCTTGACCTCGGTGGGTATGCCGATCCTCATGGTCCAGTGTGGCCGCAGGCCGTCGCGCCGCGCAGGGTGGCAGGATCTTGTGCACAGGTGGCGTCCCTGCCACTCGTCCGCCCGTGCCGCCGTCGCGAGGGTGGCAGCGTGGACACGACGACGCCTCCCCCGGCCCCCGGCACGGCGCCTCCCGCCCCGCCGTCCGGCGCCCTCGCCGGTCCCGCTCCCGGGCTCGGCCGTGCGCCGTCCGGCACGCTCGGGATCGCGCGCGGCAGCGCGCTCTACGTCGCGAGCGTGCTCGGCACGGGCGTGCTCGCGCTGCCCGGCCTCGCGACGCGCGTCGCCGGGCCCGCGTCCGTGCTCGCCGTGGCGCTCGTCCTCCTCGCGAGCGTGCCTCTCGCGGGCACGTTCGCGGCGCTCGCGGCCCGGCACCCGGACCGCGGCGGCGTCGCGAGCGCGGTGCGCACGGCGCTCGGCCCGACGGCGGCCCGCGCGACGGGCTACTGGTTCTACCTCGGCGTGTGCGTGGGGGCGCCCGTCGTGGCGGTGCTCGGCGCCGAGTACGTGGTCGCCGTCGTGGGCGCGGACCGGGCGGCGGTGCCGGTCGTGGCGGTGGCGCTCGTCGTCGTGCCCGCCGTCGCCGTGTGGCTGGGCGTGCGCGTCGCGGGCGCCGTCCAGCTGGGCCTCACGTCGCTCCTGCTGGCGGCGGTCGTCGTGGTCGTCGCCGTCGCGGCGCCGGCCGCGAGCGCCGAGCGCTTCACGCCGTTCCTCAGCGAGGGCTGGTCCGGCGTCGGCTCCGCCGTGAGCCTGTTCGTGTGGGCGTTCGCGGGCTGGGAGGTGGGCACGCACGTCTCGGCCGACTTCCGCGACCCGCGCCGCACGATCCCCGCCGCGACGGCGGTCGCGCTCGTCGTCGTGGGGGTGGCCTACCTCGCGCTGCAGGTCACGACGGTCGGCGTGCTCGGCACGGGCGCCGGCACGGGGACCGTCGCGCTGCTCGACCTCGCGCGCACGGGCGCACCCGCGGCGGGACCGGTGGTCGTGGGCGTGGTCGCGGCGGTCGTCACGTCGGGCGTGCTCACCGCGTACCTCGCGGCGTTCGCGAACCTCGGCCAGGCGCTCGCGCGCGACGGCGACCTGCCGCGGCCGCTCGCCGCGCTCTCCGGGCGTGCGGGCGTGCCGCGCCGCGCGCTCGCCCTGACGCTCGCGCTCACCGCGGCCTACCTCGGCGTGCTCGTCACCACCGGGCTCGACCTCGAGCCGTTCGTGCGCGTGCACACGAGCTGCATGGTCGCGGTCTACGCGCTCGGCATGGTCGCCGCCCTGCGCCTGCTCCCCCGCCGCACCGCGGGCCGGCGCCTCGCGGCCGTCGCGACCGCGCTCACCGCCGTGCTGCTCGTCCTCGCCGGGGCGTCGCTCGTCGCGCCCGCGGTGCTCGCCGTCGCGGCCGTCGTGGTGACGCTCGTGCGGCGCCGTCCCAGCGCCTGAGACCGGCGGCCCAGGCCCGTTCCCCGCGCCGGGGCCCGTCCGCTACGGTCGTCGGCATGCCCACGTGGACGGACCCGGGGCCGGTGGAGTTCGACGCGGTCGTGACCGCCGCCGGGACGCGGACGGGAGCGTTCGTCGCGCTCCCGTACGACGCCGCGGAGCTGTTCGGCACGCGGGGGCGCGTCCCCGTCGTCGCCGAGGTGGACGGCGTGCGGTACCGCGCGTCGCTCGTCGCGTACGACGGGCCGCACCTGCTGGCCCTGCTGCGCTCGGTGCGCGCCGCCACGGGCAAGGACGTCGGCGACACCGTGCACGTGTCCGTCCGGCTCGCGGCGGAGATCTCCGCCGTCCCGCGCTGACGCGGGGGCGCGCGGGCTCAGGCCGGGGCGTCCTCCGCCGCCGTGCGCCCGGCGTCGCCCAGGGCGATCTCCTTGGCCGTCGGGATGTCCTCCTCCATCGGGGGGTCCTTGTGCCGCAGCCTGGAGAACACCGACCACGCGACCGCGACGAGGGGGACGGAGACGACGGCGCCGAGGATGCCGGCGAGCAGCGTCCCCGCGGTCACGGCGATCGCCACGACGACCGGGTGCAGCGACACCTGCTTGCCCATGACGAGCGGCTGGAGCACGTGTCCCTCGAACTGGCCGATGAGCGCGATCCCGATCGTCACGACGAGCGCGATGACGATGCCCTTGGCTGCGAGCGCGACGATCGCCGCGATGATCATCGCGAGCGGCGCGCCGATGATCGGGATGAACGCCCCGATGAAGACGAGCACCGCGAGCGGCGCCGCGAGCGGCACGCCGAGGATCGCGAGGAAGACCCCGGCGAGGATGCCGTCGACGAGCGCGATGATCACCGTGCCGCGCGCGTAGCCGGAGAAGGTGTACCAGCCCGCGCCGCCCGCGATCTTCCAGCTGTCGCGCGAGCGCGCCGGGAGCTGGTTGAGGAACCACGTCCACATGTCCTTGCCGCGCGCGAGGAAGAACACCGTGCAGAAGATCGCGAGCGCGATCGCGGCGAACGCCTCGAACACCGACCCCGCGCTCGCGGCGGCCTGGCTCGCGATGTCACCGCCGTGCTCCGTGAGCCACTGGCGCCCGTTGTCGATCCACTCGTTGACGTCGTCCGCCGTGATCGTCACGGGCAGGGGGCCGTTCTCGAGGAAGTCGAAGATCTGCTCGATGCCCTGGTCGAACTGGTCGGCGAGGCTCTGCCACTGGCCGGCGACCGACGTGATGACGTAGGTGAGCAGGCCCGCGATGAACAGCAGGGCCGAGAGGATCGCCAGCGCCGTCGCCAGGCCGCGCGGCATGACCTTCGCGTAGAGGTCGGTGACCGGGCGCAGGACCGAGGTGATGACCAGCGCGAGGAAGACCGCGACGAAGACGAGCTGCACCTGCGCCGTCGCGAAGAAGATCAGGGCGACGGCCGCGACGATGAGGAGCAGGCGCCAGGACCAGCCCGCCGCCGTCCGCAGCCACGACGGGACCGTGTCGTCGTACCCGACGACCGACGGGTTGCGCCGCGCCCCGGCGACCTTGCGCGCCGCGCTCGACGCTCCCGCGAGGTGCTTGACCGACGCCGCCGCACGGTCCGACCCGGACCCGGGCCGGGGGGTGCCGGTCGCTGCCGCCGGGCGCTGGTCCTCCGTCACGCGTGCCTCCGTCCGGTCGTGGCCACCACCCGCCCAGTGTGCCCCAGGTCGTCCCCTCGCGCCGGGCGCCCCGCGTCCCGGGCCCGGTGGGTCCGCGCGGTGGTGGGGTGGCCGGACGCGATGTGAGGACCACGCCCGAACCGTGCTATGTTTTTCCCCGCACCGGAACGGCGGAAACGCCGGGAAGGTCCACTCGTCCGGGTGGCGGAATGGCAGACGCGCTAGCTTGAGGTGCTAGTGCCCTTTATCGGGCGTGGGGGTTCAAGTCCCCCTCCGGACACTCGTTGAGACAGCGACGACGGAGCGGGTCCAGGGAAACCTGGGCCCGCTCCGTCGTTGTGTCGTGAGCCCGGTCCGCCGAGGTCAGGGGGTCGGCGCGGTCTGCTCGGGGTCGACGGGCCCGCGGGCGCGCGCGGCGGCGAGCCCGAGCCCGAGGACGACGACGGCCGCCGCGAGCAGCGGCGCCGGGGACCACACGGACTCCAGGACGAACCCCGCCGCTCCCCCGTCCGCGAACGCGACGAGCACGAGCCCGAAGACGGCCGCGATGCGCACGTGCGGGTCGCCGTCGTCGACCCGGCGCCGCACGACCGCCCGCCCCAGGAGGCTGAACGTCGTCTGCACCACGAACGTCACCGCGGTGTTGCCGTACAGCATGCCGTGGTCCCGGTGGAAGGCGTTGCCCTGGACGCCCGCGAGGAGGCTCACCGCGAGCACGACCCCGGCCGCGAGGGCCGGACGGGCGGCGACGAGCACGGCGCACACGACGAGGGCCAGCGCCTCGACCAGCAGCACCCACGGGGAGTACGCGCGCCCCCGGGCCAGGACGAGCGCCACGGCGACCGCGCACAGACCCGCGCCGAGGCCGAAGGCGAGGACGGCGGCCAGCGCCCGCAGCGCCCGCTCCGCGTCCCCCTGGACCCCGAAGAAGCCGAGCATGACGACGTTGCCGGACTGCACGGTCGCGAACGTGCCGACCCGGGCGAACGTCCAGGCGTCGAGGACGCCGGACACGAGCGCGAGGAGCATCGCCGACGTCGGCCGCTCGAGCAGCGGGTAGGGCCCGGCGCGGCGCGGGCGCGCCGGGGCGGGGCTCGCGGACGCGCTCACCGCAGCACCGATCCCGCCCACAGGCCCGCGGCCGCCGCGAGGAGGGCGCCGGCGTACGTCGTACGTCGCGCCCCCGTACGCGAGCGCGGCGAGCGGGCGCCCGTGCGCGAGCAGGTCGGCGTTCTGCGTGCTCGCCGTGCTGAACGTCGTGTACCCGGCGAGCAGCCCCGCCCCGAGCACGGCGCGGGCGGCCGCCGTCGGGGCGCCGGCGAGGGCCGCCGTCGCGAGGCCAAGGGCGAACGACCCCGTGACGTTGACGACGACCGTCCCGAGCGGGACGGGTGCGCGGACGGCGCGCTCGACCCACCCGTCCACGAGGAACCGCAGGGCCGCGCCGAGCCCACCCGCGACGACCGTGGCGAGCGTCACCCCGGTCACGGCGTCCCTCCCCGGTCCGAGCGCGCGAGGGTCGCGCCGGCCCGCGCCGCCAGGACCCCGGCGGGGACGGTGGCGATCGAGAGCGCGAGACCCGCGAGCGGCGCCGTCCCGGTGAGGAGCCCGTCGGTGCCGACGGCGAACGCGCTGTACGTCGTGTAGCCGCCGAGGACGCCGGTGCCCAGACCGAGCCGCGCCGCGCGCGCACGCGGCGTGCCCGCTCGCCCCGCGAGGACCGCGAGCAGCCACCCCAGGGCGAACGCGCCGGTGAGGTTGGTCACGACGACGGCGACGGGCAGCGGCCCGGCGTCCGGCAGGACCCGCGCGACGCCGAGCCGCAGCGTGGTCCCGAGCGCCCCGCCGGCGGCCACGACCAGGACGTCGCGGACCGCGGGAGCGCCGGGTCGCGCGGGGGCCGGCGGCCCGGCCGGGCGTCCGCGCGGGGCGGTCTGGTCGTGCGTGCACATCGCTCCCCCTCGGCTGCCGGTGGGGCAGACCGTGCACGGCCCCGCGATCCCGCCGCGGGGCCGTGCCGGCCGCTACGAGATGAAGTCGAGGACGTCCTTGTGGAGGGCTTCCCGGTAGCTGCCGTGGATCCCGTGCGGGGCCCCCGGGTAGACCTTGAGCGTGCCGTCCTGGACGAGCTCGATCGCCTTGAGCGCGGCGTCCGCGATCGGCACGATCTGGTCGTCGTCGCCCTGCGCGATGAGCATGGGGACGTCGATGGAGCGGAGGTCCTCGCGCTGGTCGGTCTCGCTGAACGCCCTGACGCAGTCGTACGCCGCGGCGAGGTTGACGAGCATGCTCTGGCGCCAGAACTCGTCCTTGGTCCCCTGCGAGACGGACGAGCCCTCGCGGTTCGCGCCGTAGAACGGCTCCGCCAGGTCGCGGAAGTACTGCGGGGCGTCGTGGAGCACGCCCGCGCGGATCTCGTCGAACGCCTCGACCGGCGTGCCCTCCGGGTTGAAGTCCGTCCGGACCATGATCGGCGGGACGGCGCCGACGGTGACGACCTTGGCGACTCTGCCCCGGCCGTGCTGCGCGGCGTACCGGACGACCTCCCCGCCCCCGGTCGAGTGGCCCACGAGCACGACGTCGCGCAGGTCGAGGGCCTCGACGACCGCGGCGAGGTCGCGGGCGTAGGTGTCCATGTCGTTGCCCGTGTACGTCTTCGACGACCGGCCGTGCCCGCGGCGGTCGTGCGCGATCGTGCGGAACCCGGCGTCGGCGAACACCTTGAGCTCGACCTGCCACGCGTCCGAGCTGAGCGGCCAGCCGTGGCTGAACACGACCGGCTGCCCCTGGCCCTGGTCGGTGTAGTAGATCTCGGTCCCGTCGGTCGTGGTGATGTACGGCATGACGTCCTCCTGGTGCGACGGACGGCCGGCCCTGCGGCCTGCCTGGTCCGCCCACTGTGGGCACGGGCCCGCGGACCGAGGATCCGTCAGACGACTCGACCCGGCCGGAGCGCGTCCGCGGGCGCACGGTCGAGTCATTCGTCGCTCCCCCGCGGCGCCGCCGTGGTGTTCGCTCGGACCACGAGCGCCCGACGGACCACCGTCGCGCACCGAGGGACCCGTCTGGAGAGCACCATGGATTCGAACGCCACGGCCCCGCACCACGAGACGCCCGAGCTCGGCAACCCCGACCTGCCGCCCGAGGGTTCGGTCAACACGGTCCGGGAGCCGGCGAGCACCGCGATGACCGGGCCCCGCAACCCGGTGATCGAGAGCCAGTTCCCGAACCAGATGGACCCGCCGGCGACGGACGTCAGCACGCAGCCGTTCTTCTGGTCGTCCTTCAACGTCTCGCCGCGCCGCATCCAGGCGGGGGGCTGGGCCCGGGAGGTCACCCAGCAGGACTTCGCGATCTCCGACGAGATCGCCGGCGTGAACATGTACCTCGAGGCGGGCGGCATCCGCGAGCTGCACTGGCACCAGACCGCGGAGTGGGCGCTCATGACCCGGGGGGACTGCCGGATCACGACGCTGTCGAGCGCCGGGCTGCCCAGCGTCGAGGACGTGTCGGAGGGGGACCTGTGGTTCTTCCCCGCCGGGCTCCCCCACTCGCTGCAGGGGCTCGGCCCGGACGGCGCGGAGTTCGTGCTGGCGTTCGACGACGGCGAGCAGTCCGAGAGCAACACGCTCCTGCTCACCGACTGGGTCGCGCACACCCCGCCGGAGGTGCTCGCGAAGAACTTCGGCGTCTCCCAGGAGGTGTTCCGGGACGTCCCGCTGCACAACCTCTGGATCTTCCCCGGCGAGGTGCCCGGGCCGCTCGAGGACGACCAGCGGGCGGCCGGCGTCGAGTGGGGCGCGACCGAGCCCGTCATCTTCCGCCTCTCGCGCTCCCAGCCGGTCTACGAGAACAGCGGCGGCCGGATCCAGGTCGCGGACAGCCGGAGCTTCCCCGTCTCGCGCACGGTCGCGGCCGCCCTCGCCACGGTCCGGCCCGGGTCGATGCGCGAGCTGCACTGGCACCCCAACGCCGACGAGTGGCAGTACTTCCTCCGGGGCAGCGGCCGGATGACGGTCTTCAACACGGGGCCCCACGCGACGACGACGGACTTCCACGCGGGCGACGTCGGGCTCGTGCGGCGCAACCTCGGCCACTACGTCGAGAACACCGGCGACGAGGACCTCGTCTACCTCGAGACGTTCCGCAGCGACCGCTACGAGGAGGTGTCGCTCGCCAACTGGCTCGCGCACCTGCCGCCGCGGCTCGTCGCGCAGCACCTCAACATCCCCGAGGACGTCGTCGCGAGCTTCCCCCGGGGGACGCAGGGGATCGTCCCGCTGCGGTGAGAGCCGCGGCCCCAGGAGGACCGCCATGGCGGCTCGCCGAGCCCCCGAGGGCCGCAGCGTCCGCCCGCTCGAGCTGTTCTACGACCTCGTGTTCGTGGTCGTCGTGCAGCAGCTCGCGCGGCGCCTGGAGGGCGGGGCCGACGCCCTGGCGTACGTCGCGGTCGCCGCCCTCGCGGTGCTCGTGTGGATGTGCTGGCTCAACCAGACGTTCCTCATGAACATGGCCCCCGCGCGGAGCGGGGCGGAGGTCGTCCTGACGCTGGCCTCAATGGCAGGGGTCGGGGTCGTCGCGATCTCGCTCGCGCCGTCGCAGCCGTGGACGCCCGGGCTCTTCGCCCTCGGGTACGCGGTCGCGCGCGTCGCGCTGTGGCCCCTGTGGCGCCGGGTCGCCGCCTCCAGACCCGCGGGCGCGTGGCGCGAGACGTGGGCGACGCCGACGCTCTTCGGCCCGGGCCTGGCCGTCGGCTGGCTCGCGAGCGTCCTGCTGCCGCCGCCGGCGGTCTACGTCGCGTGGGCGGTGCTCGTCGGCGTGGAGACGGTGCTCCTCGTCCAGGGCCTGCCGCGGTACGCGTACCGCGGGGACCACCTCACGGAGCGCGCCGAGCTCTTCGTGCTCGTCCTGCTCGGGGACTCGATCATCGAGCTCTTCCTCAGCGTCACCGTCGCGAGCCCCCCGGCCGCGTGGTGGGTCGCCGCGGTCGCGTTCGTCGCGACGTGCGCCGTGTGGGCGCTGTACTTCGACCTCGGGGCGCGCGTCCCGGCGCTGCGGCGCGACCCGTCCCGCACCACGGGAGGGTTCGTGCGCGACGTCGTCGTCGGCGCGCACCTCCTGCTCCTCGTCGGGCTCGTGCTCGTCGCCGTGGGCTTCCGGTCGGCGATCGAGGCGGCGGAGGTGCGGCCGTCGGGCACGGCCACCGCCGCCTGTCTCGGCGCCGGGTTCGTGCTCGTGCTGCTCGCGCAGGGCGCGACGGCGCTGCGCGCCCGTTACGCACCGCGCTGGGTCGCCGTGTGGGTGCTCCCGGGCGCCGTCGTCGCCGCGGGCGCCGGCGTGGCCGGGGCGTCCTGGCCGACGGCGGCGGTCCCGGTGGTCTGCCTCGGCGCCGTCCTCGGTGCGCTCGCCACCGGGTACGCGCTCGTGGGGCGCGGGTTGCTCGTCGTCGCGCGCACCCCGGCGGCGTGAGGCCGCGCCGCCCGGACCGCGCGCGGTGGTCGCGAGGCCCCCGGGAGGAGCCCGGGACGCGCGGACCCCGCTGCAGTAGCCTGGACCGGTGCTAGCCCGGCACGCGGAGAGGGCCCGGCTCGACGAGGTCCTCGGACGGGTCCGTGAAGGACGGTGCTCGACACTCCTGCTCGAGGGAGCCGCGGGTGTCGGGAAGACGACGCTGCTCGACCACCTGGTCGAGCGCGCGGACGGCGTGCAGGTGCTGACCGTGAGCGGCATCCAGTCCGAGGTCGAGCTCGCGTACGCCGGGCTCCACCGCCTCGTCCGGCCGCTCCTCGGCTCCGTGCCCGCGCTGCCCGTCCCGCAGCGCCAGGCTCTCGACGTCACGTTCGGCCTGCGCGACGGTCCCGCCCCGCCGAGGTTCCTCGTCGCCCTCGCCACCCTGGGCCTGCTCGCCGCGGCGTCGGACGCGGGCCCGGTCGTCTGCGTGGTCGACGACGCCCAGTGGCTCGACGAGAGCACCGCCCTGGCCCTGGGGTTCGTCGCGCGCCGGCTCGAGGCGGAGCCGGTGGCCCTCGTGCTCGCGGCCCGCTCCCCCGCGGACCTCCCGCACCTGCGCGACGTCCCGCGCCTGGAGGTCCCCGCGCTCGGGCGCGAGGCCGCGACGCGGCTCCTGCTGTCACGGGTCCCGGGCCCGATCGACCCGCGCGTGCGCGACCGCGTGCTGGACGAGGCGGGCGGCAACCCGCTCGCGATCGTCGAGGCGGTGCGCGTGATGCAGCGCGCGGAGATCACCACGGGGATCGTGACGCCCGCCCTGTCGGGCCGTCCGAGCGAGCTCGAGGAGCACTTCCGCCGCCTCGTGGACACGCTCCCCGCCCCGACGCGGCGCCTCCTGCTCGTCGCCGCCGCGGAGCCGTTCGCCGACGCGGGCGCCGTCCGGGCCGCCGCGGGCGTCCTCGGGCTCGACGACAGCGCAGCCGGCCCGGCTGCCGAGGCCGGGCTCCTCGACCCGGGCGCCCCGCTGCGGTTCCGGCACCCGCTGGTGCGCTCCGCCGTCTACCGGTCGGCGCCGCCCGAGGCCGTGCGGGCGGCGCACCGCGCCCTGGCCGACTCGCTCGCCGAGCGCGCCGACGGGGCCGATCCCGACCTCCTCGCGTGGCACCGCGGTCGCGCGTGCGACGGCGTCGCCGACCACCCCGTGGCCGAGGACCTCGCGCGCGCCGCGGGGCGCGCGCTCGCACGCGGCGACCCGGCCGCCGCCGCCGCGCTCCTGCGCCGCGCCGTCGAGCTGACCGACCGCCCCGAGGACCGCGCCGCGTGGTCCGTCCTCCAGGCCGAGGCCGATCTCGCGGCCGGGCAGTACGACGCCGCGACCGCCGACCTCGCGGCGGCGCGGCGCGCGGGCGCACCCCGCACGGTCCGGGCGCGCGCGACGCTCACCGAGGCGCGGGTCGCGTTCGCGCGCGAGCGCGGCGGCGCCGCGGTGCCGCTGCTCCTGGAGGCCGCGCGGCAGCTCGCACCCGTCGACGGCGCCGCGTCGCGCGACGCCTACCTCGAGGCGCTCTCGGCCGCGCTCTTCGCCGGCCGTCTCGCCGACGGCGACGCGATCGAGACGGTCGCCGCGGCCTGGCGCGCGGCGCCCGTCGAGCGGACCGGGGCCCCGGCGGACCGGCTGCTCGACGCGCTCGCGCGCGTCGTCCTCGACGGCGGCGTCCACGCGTGGGGCGCGCTGCGCCGGACGGTCGCGTCCCTCGCGGCGTCGGACGAGCCCGTGTCGGCACCCGCGCTCTGGCTCGCGAGCGTCGGGGCGGCCGCCGCGTGGGACCTCGAGGGCTGGGAGGGGGTCTCGAGGCGCCTCGTCGACCTCACGCGCGCGGCCGGGGACTTCAGCGAGCTGCCGACGGGGCTCAGCTCGCTCGCGTTCGTCCGGATCTTCCAGGGCCGGCTCGCGGACGCGACCGAGGTCGTGAACGAGCTCGACACGATCGTCTCCGCCACCGGCGGCCTCGTCAGCCCCTACGTCGCGCTCGGCACCGCGGCCGTCCAGGGGCGCGAGGCCGACGTCGACGCACTCCTCGTCGAGTCCATCCCCGACGCCGTGCGCCGGGTCGACGGCACGGGCGTCGCGATGGCGCACTGGGCGGCGGCCCTGCTCAACAACGGCCTCGGGCGCTACGAGGCGGCGCACCTGTGGGCCGCGCGGGCGGACGCCCTCCACCACCCGCTCCACGCGACGAGCGCGTGGACGCTCGTCGAGCGCGTCGAGGCCGCGAGCCGCGTGCGCGACGACGCCGACGCCGCCGCGGGGCTCGAGGCGCTCGCCGACGTCGCCGGGTCGAGCAGGACGGACTGGGTGCTCGGCGTGCTCGCCCGGTCGCGCGCGCTCGTGGCCGGCGCCGGCGCCGAGGAGCACTTCGCCGAGGCCGTCGACCGGCTCGGCCGCGCGCGGTCCCGCCTCGACTACGCCCGCGCGTGCCTCCTGTACGGCGAGTGGCTGCGGCGCCGGCGGCGTCTGGGCGAGGCGCGAACGCGGCTCGGCGAGGCCCACGAGCTCTTCGACGCCATGGGCGCGACGGGCTTCGCGCTCCGGGCGGCGCGCGAGGCCGCGGCCGCGGGAGTGCGGACCGAGGCCCCCGGGCCACGGCCCTCGAGCGTGCTGACCCCGCAGGAGGCCCGCGTCGCGCGGCTCGCGGGCCAGGGGCTGACCAACGGCGAGATCGCGGCCCGCATGTTCCTCAGCCCCCGCACCGTGGAGTACCACCTCGCGAAGGTGTTCGCCAAGCTGCAGATCACCTCCCGGCACGACCTGGGCGACGCACCCTGACGCGCGCCCGCGCCGCGCCCGCCCCGCGCCCGCGACGCGCGCGACCTGCGCGCACCGGGCTCCGGGCCTACGGATGCCCCTACGGATTCCGTCGCGCCCGCCGTGCGGGACCCTGGACACCTCGGCACGTCGACGGCCGCGACCGGTGGAGAGAACCCGGGCGGACCGACGTGGGCAGCGGACGACGGGGGCGCGCGAGCGACCCGTGGTGCCGGCGGAGGAGGAGCAGATGACGCGCAGCACGGACGCGCCGTCCGCGAGGGCGCTCCTCGGGCGCGACGCCGAGACCGCGGCGCTCGACCGCTTCCTCGCCACGTCCGCGCGCACGGGCGGCGCCTGTCGCGTCGTCGGCGAGCCGGGGATCGGCAAGAGCGCGCTGCTCGACCACGCCGCGGCGCGCGCCGCCGCGGACGGCTGGCAGGTGCTGCGCGGCAGCGGCTTCGAGTACGAGGCCGACCTCACCTACGCGGGCCTCCACCAGCTCATGCTCCCGGCGTTCCCCACGCTCGCCGACCTCCCCGCACCGCACGGCGGCGTCCTGAGCACGGCGCTCGGCATCGAGGCCGGCCCACCGCCCCGCCGCCTCGTCGTGACGACCGCGCTGCTGTCGTGGTTCGGCCTGCTCGGGCGGCGAGGCCCCCTGCTGCTCGTCGTGGACGACGTGCAGTGGCTCGACCGTGCCAGCGCGCTCGCCCTGAGCCGGGTCGCCCGCCGTCTGTCCGGCCTCCCCGTGGCGCTGCTCACGGCCCAGCGCAGCGGCTCCGAGTCGTTCCTCGACGAGCGCACCGACACCCTGACGCTCGGACCGCTCGACGACGCCGACGCGGCGCGGCTCCTGCGGTCGCGCGCCGCGCCCCTGCACCCGGCGACCCGGCGCCGCGTCATCCTCGAGGCCGGCGGCAACCCGCTCGCGCTCGTCGAGCTCCCCCGCGCGCTGACGTCCGAGGAGGAGCGCGCGGGCGACCGTCTGCCCGTCGTCCTGCGGCTCACGGACCGCCTGCGCACCATGTTCGCCGCGCGCGTCGAGGCGCTGCCGCGCCCCACGCGGCACCTGCTGCTGCTGGCCGCGCTCAACGGCCGCGACGGCGCACCGCTCGTGCCGACGCTCGCCGCCGCCGCCGCGGACCTCGCGCCGGCCGAGGAGCAGGGCCTCGTGCGCGTCGAGCGGGACCAGCGGCTCGTGTTCCGCCACCCCCTCACGCGCGCCGCGACCGTCGAGCTCGCGACGCCCGCCGAGCGCCGCGCGGCCCACCGCCACCTCGCCGAGCTCGCGACGGACCCGTCCCTGCGTGCCGTGCACCGCGGGGAGGCCGCGCTCGGGTACGACGAGGACGCCGCCGCAGCCCTGCAGGAGGCGGGCCGCGTCGCGGTGAGCCGCGGGGACGTCGTGCAGGCCGTCGCGCGCATGGTCCGTGCGGCCGAGCTCACGGCCGAGCCCCGCGAGCGTGCCCGACGGCTCGCCGAGGCCGCCTACCTCGGGGCGAACTTCTCCGGGTCGCTCGACGGCGCGCACGCGCTCCTCGAGGAGGCACGGCGCGCCGCGCCGGACGCGGTCCACACGCTCGGCGCGGCGGCGGCCGCAGCGGCACACCTCCTCAACAGCGACGGCGACATCGACACCGCGCACCGCATGCTCGTCGCCGCCCTCGCGCACGCGGACCCCCGGTCCACGGACCCGGCGGTCGAGGCCGCCGTCACGACGCTCATGGCGGTGTGCACCTTCGGCGGACGCGCGGCCCTGTGGGAGGAGCTCGACCGCACGGTCGCCCGGTTCTCCACGGTGCTGCCGCGCGCGCTGGTCCTCGGCGCGCGGACGTTCGGCGACCCCGCCCGGTCCACCCCGGCGATGCTCGCCGAGCTCGACGCGCTCGTGGAGCAGATCGGCTCGGACACCAACCCGGTCCGCATCCTCCAGGTAGGTCTCGCGGGGCACTACGTCGACCGGCTGCCCCGGGCCGCCGTCGAACGGGTCGTCGACGACGCCCGGCGCGGCGGCGCCGTCGCCGCCGGGGCGAACGGCCTCATCCTCCTGGCCGTCGACGCCTACCACACCGGGCGCTGGACCGAGGCTGTCGCGCTCGCCCAGGAGTGCGCCGAGTGGTGCCGCGAGAACGGCTACCCGACGCTCGAGTGGGGCGCGCTCCACGTCAGCCTGCTCGTGGCCGCCGCCCGGGGCGACCGGCAGCGCCTGCGCGACGCCCACGAGCGCGCGCACCGGTGGGCGGTCCCGCGCCGGGCGTACGCGGTGCGCACGTTCACGTCCGGCACGGAGGCGCTCGCGGCCCTGGCGTCCGGCCGGCACGAGGACGCGTACGCCCTCCTCACGTCCGTGGCCCCGCCCGGCGACTTCCCCGACCACGACCAGCTGGGCGTGTGGTCGCTGCTGGACCTGGTCGAGGCCGCGGTCGGGACGGGCCGGGTCGGGGAGGCGCGGGCCCACGTCGAGGCCGCGACCGCGCTCGGACTCCCCCGGGTCTCGCCCCGGCTGGCCTTCCAGTGCCGCGCCGGACGGGCCATGACGGCCGACGCCCGCACCTACCGCGCCGCGTTCGAGGACGTCGTCGACGACCCGGGCGCGAGCGCGTGGCCGTTCCACCTCGCGCGCGTCGAGCTCGCGTTCGGCGACCGGCTGCGCCAGGACCGCGAGCTGCGCCGCGCGCGGGTGCGTCTCGAGCGCGCGGTCGAGCTCTTCGCGCGTCTCGACGCGACGCCGTGGCTCGACCGGGCGCGCACCTCGCTGCGGTCCACGGGACGGACGGTCCGTCGGGCCGCCGCCGCCCCGGACGCCCTCACCCCGCAGGAGCGCGAGATCGCGCGCCTCGCGGCGAGCGGCCTGACGAACCGGCAGATCGGTTCGCGGCTGTGCCTCTCCCCGCGCACCGTCGGCGGCCACCTCTACCGGGTGTTCCCCAAGCTCGGCATCAGCACGCGGGCCGCCCTGCGGGACGCGCTCACCGAGCGCGAGCGCGAGCGCGCGACCACGTCCGCCGCACCGCGCGACGACGCGGCGTACGGCGTCTCCTGAGCCGCCGCGGTCCGCCCGTGGCGGGAGCGTCTCCTCCTCGAGGAGGAGGCCCCCGGCCCGACGATCTCGGCCGCGAGCCCGAGCCGGGGTCGGTGCGTGCGTCCGTAGCGTCGACGACGGCGGCGCCCGGGCGGCGGGCGCCCCGGACGACGGGAGGACGCATGATCGAGGTGGCGGCGCTCACGAAGCGCTACGGGCCCACGACCGCGGTGGACGGGCTGACGTTCACCGCGCGAGCGGGCGCCGTGACCGGGTTCCTCGGGCCCAACGGGGCCGGGAAGTCGACGACGATGCGGGTCGTCGTGGGCCTCGAGCGCCCGACCTCGGGGACCGCGACGGTCGACGGGCGCCGGTACGCCGACCTGCCCGCGCCCCTGCGCACGGTGGGCGTCATGCTCGACGCCCGCTCGGTGCACCCGGGGCGCACCGCGTTCCGGCACCTGACGGCGCTCGCCCGCACGCACGGGATCGGCCGCGCCCGGGTGGACGAGGTCATCGGGATGACCGGGCTGGACAGCGTCGCGGGCCGCCGCGCGGGGACGTTCTCGCTCGGGATGGGTCAGCGCCTCGGGATCGCCGCGGCCCTGCTCGGCGACCCGGGCACGCTCGTCCTCGACGAGCCGGTCAACGGTCTCGACCCCGACGGCGTGCTGTGGGTGCGCCGGCTCGTGCGCGACCTGGCGGCCGAGGGCCGCGCCGTGCTCCTCTCGTCCCACCTCATGCACGAGCTCGCGCTGTGCGCCGACCGCGTCGTCGTCATCGGGCGCGGCCGGCTCCTCGCGGACGCCCCGGTCGCCGAGCTCGCCGCCGACGGCTCGCTCGAGGACGCGTACCTGCGGCTCACCGCGGGCGCGGTCGAGTACCAGGGCCGCGCCGTCGGCGAGACCGGCACGACCGCCGTCGGAGGTGCCCGATGACCGCCACGACGGCCGCGTCGCGCCGCGCCCGCCCGACCGCCCACCGACCCGCGGACGCCGGAGGCCCGACGCTCCTCCGCGTCGTCGCCGCGCAGTGGACCGCCCTGACGAGCCTGCGCTCGTCGTGGTGGGCGGCGGCCCTCACGGTCGTGGTCTCGGGCGTCCTGACCCACCTCTCGGCGCAGGCGTCGTCGGTGGACCCCGGGTTCGACCCGCTCGGGTCGCTCACGTCCGGCGTCGTCCTCTCCCAGGTGCCGCCGCTCGTCCTCGGGGTCGTCGTCGGCACCGGTGACTTCAGCACCGGCGCGTTCCGCACGACGTACGTCGCGGTGCCGCGGCGCTGGCCGGTGCTCGTCGCGCAGACCGTCGCCACGGCCGCGTTCGCGCTGCTCACCGCGGTGGCCGCGGTCGCGGCGGCGGTGCTCGCGCTGCTGCCGTCGGCGCGGTCGCGCGACATCGCGCTGGAGCTCGGGAGGGACGGGACGCCGCAGACCCTCTTCGGGATGACGCTCCTGCTCACGGGCACCGCCCTCCTCGGGCTCGCGATCGGCGCGCTCGTGCGCCGGTCCGTCCCGGCGCTCACCGCCGCGGTCCTGCTCGTGCTCGTCCTCCCGGTCGTGCTGCTGCTCGCGACCGACCTCTCGACCGACCCGCTCGCCCCGGCGACCGGCGGCGTGCCGCCCGCGGTGGCGGTCGTGAACACCGTCGTCACGTTCCTGCCGAGCGGGGCGGGCGCGCTCCTGACGGCGGACGTCGTCGTCGAGGGCGCGCCCGACCTCGGCCCGTGGGGCGGGGGTCTCGTCCTCGCCGCGTGGATCGCGCTGCCCCTCGCGGCGGCGGCGCTCCGGCTGCGCACGCGGGACGTGGTCTGAGTGGGCGGCGTCCCCGCCACCGCCACGGCGCGCCGTGCGCGACCCGCGCTCGACCCGCGTCCCCGCGGCGTCACCCTCGGCCGGGTCGTCGCGTCCGAGGCCGACAAGCTCACGAGCCTGCGCTCGACCGGCTGGCTCGCTCTCGCGACCGTCGCCGCCGCGGCGGCGACGGCGTGGGGGCTCGGGCTGTTCGCCCGCCCGGAGCCGGGTGCGTCGGGCGCGCCGATCGCCGTCGCCGGCGCCGTGCTCTCCCAGCTCGGCTTCCTCGTCCTCGGGGCGAGGGCCGGCGCCGACGAGTACCGCACCGGCACCGCGCGTAGCACCTTCGCCGCCGTGCCGCGGCGCCTCCCCGTCCTCGTCGGCCAGGCGCTCGTCACGACGGCGGCGGCGCTGGTCGTCGCGGTCCTCGCGCTCGGCGCGGCGGTCGCGGCGACGGCCGGGCTGCGCGCGGCGGCCGGGCTCGCGCTCGACGTCACGGACCCGGAGACGGCGCGGCTGCTCGCCGGGTTCGTGCTCCACCAGACCGGCGTCGCGCTCGTCGGGCTGGGTCTCGGCGCGCTCGTGCGACGCCCCGACGCGGCGCTCGTCGCGGGCGTGCTCGCGCTCGTCGTGCTCGACCACCTGCTCGCGACCAACCCGGGCCGCGTCGCGGACACGGCCCGCGCGCTCCTGCCGGGCGCCGGGGCCCGCGTGCTCCTGGACGACGGCCGTCTCGACGCGCTCGCCGCCGGGTCCCTCGGGCCCCACCCCGGCCCGTGGTCGGGACACCTCGTCCTCGCGGCGTGGGCGGCGGCCCTGCTCGCCGCGGCGGCGTACCGGCTGCGACGCGGCGACGTCACCTGACGTGCCGCCGGGATGGGAGAGTGGGGCCATGCCCTCGCCGCACGCCGCCTTCCCCGCGCGCGCGGGGGCAGCGTGGGAGGAGGCCGCCGCCCCGGACGTGCTCCGGCCGAGCCGTCGGAGCCGGCTGCTCGCGACCCACCCGTGGGTCGGCGACGCGGCGCTCGTCGCCGCGGTCGTGGCGCTCGGGCTCCTCACGGGCGTCGTCGCGCTCGCCACGGTCGACGGCACGACGAACCTCGGGATGTTCCGGCCGGAGGACCACGTCCCCGAGCGGGTCGTGTCGGCGTGGCTCGTCGGCGCCGTCCTGGGCGCCGCCCTCCTCACCGCGCGTCGGGCGCGCCCGCTGCTCGTCACCGCGGTGCTCACCGGGCTCGCCGTCGCGTCGCTCGCCACCGCGGGGGTGCTCGGCGTCCTCGGCGTGTGCCTCGCGTGCGCGGTCCACGCGGTCGCCGCGACGCGCGCGCCGCGCACGGCCTGGGCGACGTGCGCCGCGGTGCTCGTCGCGGTGACCGCCGCGCTGTGGTGGTGGCAGGACATCGGCCTCGCCGAGATCCTCCTGTGGAGCGACCCGATCGTGCGTCCCGACGGCAGCCCGCCCGTGCGCGACCTCGCCGAGCCCCCGTTCTCGCCCGGCCGCCGGTCCGCCAGCGCGTCGCTCCTGCTCGCGCTGCTGCTGCTCGGCATGGCGACCGGCTCGGGCGCGCGCGCCCGCCGCCTGCACGCCGAGGACCTCGCCGAGCGCTACCGGGCGATGGCGCGCGAGCGCGACCAGAGCGCCGCCCTCGCGCGCGCCGCCGAGCGGGCGCGCATCGCGCGCGAGATGCACGACGTCGTCGCGCACAGCGTCTCCGTCATGGTCGCCCTGTCCGACGGCGCGGGCGCCGCGCTCGACCGCGCCCCCGAGCGCTCGCGCGAGGCCCTGCGCGAGCTGTCGCGCACGGGCCGGGAGGCGCTCGGCGACATGCAGCGCGTGCTCGGCGCGCTCGACCCCGACGACTCCGGCGTCGCCGACGGCGACGGGCGCCCCGCGCCGACCGGCACCGACCTCGCAGCCGTCGTCGCGCGGTTCCGGGCCGCGGGCCTGCCGCTCACCGCGACGGGTCTGGACGTCGCGCTCCCGGCCGACACGTCGCTGCGCCTCGCGCTCGTGCGGATCGTGCAGGAGGCGCTGACGAACGTGCTGCGGCACGCCCCGGGCACCGCGGCGGCCGAGGTCGTCGTGCGGCGCTGCCCGGGCACGGTCGAGGTCGAGGTCGCCGACCACGGCGGCACGCGGCCGGGCGCGGGCGGCGGGACGGGGCGCGGGATCATCGGGATGCGCGAGCGCGCCGCCCTGCTCGGCGGGAGCGTCGAGGCGGGCCCGCGACCCGGCGGCGGCTGGACGGTGCACGTCGTGCTGCCGTGGGACGACGAGGGAGGACGCGCGTGACGACGGTGCTGCTCGTGGACGACCAGGCGCTGCTGCGGATGGGGTTCCGCCTCGTCATCGAGTCCGAGCCCGACCTCGAGGTGGTGGGCGAGGCGTCCGACGGCGCCGTCGCGCTCGACCAGGTCGCGGCGCTCTCCCCCGACGTGGTGGTCATGGACGTGCGGATGCCCGGCACGGACGGGATCGAGGCCACGCGCCGCGTCGTGGCGGAGCACCCCGCGACGCGCGTGCTCGTGCTCACGACGTTCGACGTCGACGAGCACGCGTTCGCCGCCCTGCGCGCCGGCGCGAGCGGCTTCCTCCTCAAGAGCGCCCGGCCCGACGAGCTCGTCGAGGCGATCCGCACCGTCGCTGCCGGCAGCTCGGTCGTCGCGCCCCGCGTACTGCGTCGCGTGCTCGACCTCTTCGCGCCGCACCTCCCGGCGGGCGACGCCCCCGCGCCCGACGACGGCCTCGACCCGCGGCTGCGCGCGCTCACGCCGCGCGAGCTCGACGTGCTGCGGTGCGTCGCGCAGGGCCTGTCGAACGCGGAGATCGCCGAGCGTCTCGTGCTCTCCGCGACGACCGTCAAGACGCACGTCGGCAACCTGCTCGCCAAGCTCGGCGTGCGCGACCGCGTGCAGGCCGTGATCGTCGCCTACGAGAGCGGGCTCGTCGGCTCGCGGTCGTGAGCCGTCACGGGACCACGCCGAGCTTGCGGTAGACGGACTTCAGGTGCGCCTTGACGGTGTTCACCGACACGAAGAAGTCCTCCGCGATCTCGACGTTGCTGGCCATGGACGGCAGGACGACGAGGATGGCGAGCTCGCGCTCGGTGAGCGGCTCGACGAGCGGGACCGGCTCGGGCGCGCCCTCGGCCCGGTCGAGCAGGCCGCGCAGGCGCGCGCCGAGCTCGTCGGGGCGACCTGCGACCGCGCGCACGAGAGCCGGGCGCAGCGTGTGCACCGCGACCGAGAGGAACGGCCGGGCGAGCCGCTCCGGTGCGGCGAGGTCGAGCGCACGCCGCAGCGCCGCGTCGAGCCGGTGCGCGCCGGGGCGCACGAGCGCGCACGCCTCGACCAGCGCCGCCTCGACGCGCACGAGCGGGTCGACCTCGCCGTCGGGTGCGTCGACCAGCCCCGACACCGCGCGCACCGCGGCGCCCGTCCGTCCTACCGCGAGCAGCCCGCGCGCGGTGCACACGGCGACCGTTCCCGTGCTGCCGAGCCGTTCGCGCGTCCCGCGCGCGGACCGTGCCGCGTGCGCGCCGTCGTCGAGCGCCCGCACCGCCGCCGAGGCGCGCACCCAGAGGTCCGCGACTGCCGGGGGCGTCGCGACGCCGGCCAGGGCGCGGTCGGCCCCGGCGAGCGCCTGGCGCGCGGCGCGCGCGTGCCCGCGGTCCGCGGCGACGAGCGCCTGGAGCAGCCGGACCGCGACGCCCGACGCCGGCTCGCGCCCTCCGGCGTCGGCGGCGAGCGCGTGCGCGAGATCCCGGTCCACGCCGTCGTCCTCGGCACGCAGGTACCGCACCCACGCGCGCGCCGCGTGCGCCGGGCGGACGTGCGCGTACCCGTCCCAGCCGCGGGGCTCGGCCTCCGCGAGCACGGCGCGCGCGGCTGCGTCGCCGTCGTCGAGCCGGCCCTCGGCGACGGCGAGCAGCGCCGCCGCCGCGCGGGCCCCGAGGACGAACAGCTGGGGGGCCCGCCACGCGCGCGTCGAGGACGTTGCGGCCGCCGTCGTGCCCGACCGCTCCGGGCCGACCGAGCACCAGGCCAGGCCGGCCGCGCGCTGCGCCGCGGCCATCCCGCGGTAGGTGTCGAGCGCCGGGAACGGGTAGGGCGCGGCCTCCGCGACGGCCAGCGCGGCGCCCGCGGCCGTCGCGAGCCCGCGCACGTCCCCCGTCGCGCGCGCGACCGACGCGTCGAGCAGCTCGACGAGCACGGCCGCGGCGGGCTGCCCGACGGGGTCGAGGAGCTCGCGCGCGAACGCCGTGTGGCGACGGGCCGCGTCGAACCGCTCCTCGGCGTACGCGAGCGACGCCGCGCACAGGGCCAGGCCGGCGTCCGGCGGGAGGTCCGCGTACGGCACGCGGCGCAGCGCCTCCGCCACGCTCTCGCGGTGCGGCCCCGCGAGCTGTGCGGCCGCGCCCTCGACGAAGACCGTGCCGACCAGCCCCCAGTCCTCCGCGGCGACCGCGTGCTCGAGCGCGCGCAGCGACTCACCCTCGCGGGCGAACCACCGGGCCGCGGCGCGGTGCGCGTCGCGCAGCCCGCCGGGGTCCTCGACGCGGAGCTCGCTCACGAGCATCTCGCGCAGGAGGGGGTGGTACCGGTACCAGGTGCGGCCCTCGCCCGCGGTCGTGACGAACCCGTCGGCTGCCGCGAGACCGGGGAGCAGGCGCCCCGCCGGCGAACCCGGGGCGAGGTCGGCCGCGAGGTCGGGGCACACCGCCGTCGTGACGCTCGTCCGCAGCAGGAAGCGCCGCGTCGCGGGTTCCTGGCGGTCGAGGACCTCCGTGAGGAGGAACTCCGCGGCCGAGCGGTCCGCGCGCGCCCGGCTCGCGGCGTCGTCCGCCTCGACGCGCAGGCGGACCCCGACGGCCCAGCCGCCCGTCTCGTAGAGCACGCGGTCCACGCCGTGGGGGTCGAGCCCCCGTCCCGCGGCGAGGGCCAGCGCCGCGACGTCCGCGGCGCCGAACGCGAGGTCGGCCGCGCCGACCTCGGCCACGTCGCCGCGTGCGCGCAGCGTCTGGAGCCGCAGGAGCGGGTCGACGCGCGTGAGCACCACGAGGTGCAGCGGCAGGGGGTAGCGCAGCAGGTCGTCCACCGTCTCCGCGACGGCCGCGCACGCCGCGTGGTGGAAGTCGTCGAGCACGAGCACGACGGGCTCGGGCAGCAGCTCGATCGCGCCCAGGATCCGCCGCAGGAGGGCCGGGGTCAGACGGGGCGGCACGACGAGCGACTCGAGCGGGTGGCCCGGAGGCACGGCACCCGCGGCGCGCAGCGCGGCGAGGACGTCCGACCAGAACGCGGCGGGCTTGTCGTCGAACGGCTCGAGCGTCAGCCACGCGACGCGGACGCCGGCACCACCGCGCGCCCATCGCGCCGTGACGGTGGTCTTGCCCCATCCGGGACCGGCGGAGACGAGCGTGAGCCGCCGCGTCCGCGCGGCGCCCACGAGCCGCTCGACCGCGGGGCGCGGGACCGTGGACGGCGGGACGTCGGGGACGGTGGTCCGGGCGCGCGTCGGCTCGGAGGCGTCCGTCGCGCGGACGGCGTCCTCCGGCTCGGCTCGTGGCTCGACCGACGCCATGGAGGCAGGCTACGCCCGGGCCTCGCGGAGCGCAGGGCGTCGACGCTCAGGTGCGGCCCTCCGCGGAAGGCCGCGCGACGAGCTCCACGACGACGAGGACGAGGCCGGCGACGAGCGCTGTTCCCACGACGAGGCCCGGGGTCGGCGTCCCGGCGAGGAGGACGACGAGCGCGGCGACCGCCACGACGACGACACGCACGAACGTCTTGTGGCGGCCGAGCCAGTCGCCGACGGGGCCCGACGTGACGCCGCGCCCCTCGGCCCAGCGCCGGCCGCGGGCGCCGAGCCCGGACAGGCCGGCGCGCAGGCTCCGCGCCGACTCGCTGCGCCCCCCGAGGTAGGCCGCGAGGGCGACGACGAGGCCGAGGACGCCCACGGTCCGCAGCGTGAGCCGCAGGTAGCCGACGGCCTGGTCGAACACCACCTCCGCCGCGTCGAGCCGCAGCACCCGGTCCGAGAGCGCGCCGAGGTACAGCCCGCGCGCCACGGCGAGCCCGATCCCCAGCGCGAGCATCGCCGCCGTCAACGCCAGGCCCGCCACGACGAGCGCGCGCGGGCGCTCGTTCGCGACGAGCACCCCGGCCGCGAGAAGCGCGAGAGCGAGCCACGGGAGCCACGCCGTCAGGGTCACGACCTGGGCGTAGCGGTTCTGCAGGACGACGAGCTGCGCGGACTGCGCGACGGTGAACGTCGCGTCGACCGACGGGATGCGGGCCGCGACGTCGAGCCCGCGCTCGACGAGGCGCTCCTTGAGCAGGTCGATCAGGCCGGACAGCTGGATCGACAGCGTCCCGTCGTCGCCGACCTGGAGCACGTCGCCGTCCTCGCCGCGCATCACGGCGACGAGCTGCTGGTGCGCGACCCGGTTGGCCTGGAGCCACGCGCCCTCGAACGCGTCGCTCTCCACGAGGCGCGTCGCGGTCTCGTGCACGAGGGACTCGACGCCCGAGGTGAGCGGCGCCTCGAGCGCCGCGACCGCGCGCGTGGCGCGGGGCGGGACGTCGCGCTCCTCGAGCCCGGCGACGAGGTCGTCGACGAGGGCGCCCACGTCGACGCGCGACATCACGACGTCGGTGAGGCGCCCCGCGACCGCCGACTGCACGACCGGGTCGGCGGCGAGCGGCCCGACGGTCGCGACCCAGCGCTCGGTGTCGGTGAGCTCGCGCTGCGCCCAGGCGGAGACGGCGCCCAGCGGCGCGAGGAGCGCGCCGAGCGTGACGAGCACCGCGCACGCCACCGCCCGCAGCCTCCGGTGCGGGCGCCGCACGGCCGGCGTCGTGCCGGCGGCCGGGCGCCCGGCCCCCGCGGACCCGTCACCCGCGACGGTCCCGAGGCGCCGCCGGAGCTCGGCGTTCTCGCGCTCGAGCGCCGCGAGCCGCGCCGCGACGTCGGCGGACGCGGGTCCGGTCTCGTCGGTCATCGCGGCTCAGGCGAGCGCCCGCGCCTTGAGCCGGGCGAACTCGTCGGCGTCGATCGTGCCCGAGTCCAGCAGCGCCTTCGCGTCGGCGATCTCGCTCGCCGGCGAGCGGCCGCTGCCGGCCGCGGCACGCACGTAGTCGTCCATGACCTGCCGGCGCGCGCGGTCCTCCTCGGCGTGCCGCTCCGCCATGCCGCGTCCGCGCGCGACGACGTAGACGAGCGCCGCCAGGTACGGCAGGACGATCAGGGCGACGATCCACAGCGCCTTCCACCAGCCGCTCAGCGCCTTGTCGCGGAACAGGTCGGCGACGATCTGGAACAGCACGACGAGGTACGCGATGAAGAAGAACCACCACACCATGAGCCAGAACCAGTCCCAGAAACCGTCCATCGGGCACCCCTCGTCTCCGGTGGCGCTCGTCGCCACGCTCCCACTGTGGTGGCCGCCCGGGCGCCCGTGCTCACCCGCCGGGGGTAGTCGCTCGCGGCACCCGCCCCGGGTGATCCGCGCCGCGTGACCTGCGCGCACGCTGGTGCCGTGGGCGATGCGGAGGAGCGCGTGGACCGCACGACGGTCGTCGAGGTGACCGTCCTGGGCTCGGTGTCGCTCCCGGCGGCCGAGCTCGCCGAGCTCGGCGTGCGGGGCGCGGTCGAGTGCACGCAGCTCGAGGCGACGGTGCGCGACCAAGCCGCGCTGTACGGCCTGCTGCAGCGCCTCGCGTCGCTCGGCCTCGAGCTGGTCGAGCTGCGCACCGGCGGCCCCGGGCACCGCACGGAGGTCGACGTCGTGGTGCGGGGCCGTGTCGGTGCGCTCGCCCAGCGGATGCTCGTCGGCGTGGAGCGCGCGCACCCCGGGGCGCGCACCGCGCGCCGGGTCGCCGAGGACGACCTCGCGGCGCTCCTCGCGGCGGTGGTGGCCCGCTCACCCCTCGCGGGTGAGGACGCGCCGTCCGCCTCCGGGCACGGTGGAGACGCCGACGCCCCGCCGGGCGCACGGCTCCCGGCCACGCCGACAGGAGAGGGACCGATGGACAGCGACACCGACGAGATGGGCCCGATCGACTACATCGTGGTCGAGTTTCCCGAGAACCGGCTCGACGGCGAGGCGCTGCCCCTCCTCCTCGACCTCGTCGATCGCGGGATCATCCGTGTGCTCGACCTCGCGTTCGTGCGCAAGAGCACGAGCGGGGAGGTGTCCGCCGTGGACCTGCGCAACCTGGACGCGACGGGCGGGTTCGACCTGACGGTGTTCGAGGGGGCGTCCTCCGGGATCCTCGGCGACGACGACCTCGAGGAGGCCGGCGCGGCGCTCGCCCCCGGAGCGGCGGCCGGCGTGCTCGTGTACGAGAACACGTGGGCGGCCCCGTTCGCCGCCGCCCTGCGCCGCGGCGGCGGGTCCCTCGTGGCGGGCGGCCGCATCCCCGTCGAGGCCGTCGTCGCCGCGCTCGACGCCGCCGACGCCTCCTGAGAACCACCGGCAGGGCTGTGCGCGGCCCTGTTCCTTGACACTCGGAAAGCGCCTTCCCTACGCTGCGAGGGTCGCGCACACGGACGTGCAGCTCGATCAGGGACGGGACAGCAGGACGCGGCGGCGCGGGGCCGCCACCGGCCGCGCGCGCGACCCGTACCGACCTCGCCGCAACGACGCGGCCGCGGGGCACGGACGGCGTGCAGGAGGACCCGGCAGGCACACCGACGCCCCGGGTCGCAGGACATGACAGCGCTGAACAGCGTCGTGCCAGCACATCCGACGAAGTGGAGCAGACGATGACGTCTACGCATGCGAGCCGACGAGGGAGGACGGCGCTCGCCGTCGCCCTCGCGGCCGTCTTGGGAGGCACGCTGCTCGTGCCACCCGCGGCCGCCGAGACGGCCGAGGACGAGTTCACCGAGATCCTGAGCTTCGAGGCCTACGAGCGCACCGCCCTGGACGGGCAGGACGGCTGGTCCGCGTCCTCGGCGGCACGGGTCATCGCCGACCCGCTCAACGGCAACAACCAGGTCCTCGAGATGGTCGGCGGCACGCAGCGCGCCCACCGCGCGGTGCCGGGCATCGCCGACGGGACCACCGGGACCGTGTTCTTCCGCTTCATGCGCAACGGCAGCGTCGACACGTCGTTCGGGGTCACGGACAACGACGCGCCGTCCGACTACGTGCACAGCCGCGCGTACGTCAACAACCAGAACGACGACGTCATGCTCGTGCGCGACGGCGGCGCGTTCAAGCCCGCGGGCGTGTGGTCGCGCGACACGTGGCAGTGCGTGTGGATCGTCGCGGACAACGCGACGGACACGGTCAGCGTGTACAGCCAGGGCGGCCCGTACGAGGAGATCACCCGGCTGCCCGAGGGGACGGAGGAGCAGTTCGGGTTCCGCCAGAGCGTCTCGGGCGCGCTCGACCGCTTCTTCTGGATCAACGGCGCCAGCAGCGCCGGCCGCCTCATGCTCGACGACGTCGCGGTCGACACGACCGGGCAGAACCTCGCGATCCCGACGGGCAACCCCGCGGACTGCGCGGCGGGCGGCACGACGCCGACCCAGCCGCTGCTCAACCCGCTGCCCGACCCGACCCCCTCGACGCTCGGCATCGAGGTCACCGAGCTCGCGCAGCTCCCGGAGTCGCAGACGACCCCGGCGACGCAGGACCAGCGCCTCGTGCGCCACAACCGCATCACGCACCTCGACGAGATCCCCGACGGCTCGGGCCGCCTCATGGTGCCCGACAACAACGCGGTGCTGTACACGGTCGGCAAGGACACGGGCGCGTACGTGCCGTACCTGGACGTGCGCGAGCAGTTCCTCGACAACTTCCACAACAGCGCCGGGCTGGGCACGGGCCTCGGGTCCGCCGAGTTCCACCCCGACTTCGCGGAGAACGGGCTGTTCTACACGGTGCACACCGAGGGCGGCACCGCGCTCACGGAGGACACCCCGGACTTCCCGGCCTACGGCAACACGCAGTTCCACAGCGTCGTCACCGAGTGGAAGGCGACCGACCCGTCCGCCGAGACCTTCGAGGGCACGAGCCGCGAGGTCCTGCGCGTGCCGTTCGCCGGCCGCGTGCACACCGTGCAGCAGATCGCGTTCAACCCGACCGTCTCCGAGGGCGACGCCGACTACGGCAACCTGTACGTCCTCGTCGGCGACGGCGGCAACGGCGTCGGGAACGGCAACCCGCAGAACCTCGCGACCCCGCAGGGCACGATCTTCCGCATCGACCCGCTCGGCGACGACAGTGCCAACGGGCGGTACGGCATCCCGGCGGACAACCCCTTCCTCGGCACGCCGGGCGCGCTGCCCGAGATCTACGCCGTCGGGATGCGCGACCCGCACCGCATCAGCTGGGACCCCGAGGGCGACCACACGATGTACCTGGGCCACATCGGCGAGTGGCAGGTCGAGTCGGTGTACGCCGTCGAGCCGGGCGACAACTTCGGCTGGTCCGTGCGCGAGGGACCGTTCCTCGCGGACAACCGGCAGATCTTCCCCCTGCCGGCCGACGACGCCGAGAACGGCTTCACCTATCCCGTGGCCGCGTACGACCACAACCGGGACCCTGGCCAGACCGGCGACGCGGGCGTCGCGCTCAACGGCGGGTTCGTCTACCGCGGCGACATCCCCGAGCTGCGCGGGCGCTACCTCTTCACCGACCTCGTGCGCGGCTGGGTCCTGGCGACCGAGCAGGACGAGATGGTCCGCAACGACGGCGACCTCGACGACCTCGCGGAGATCGAGCACCTGCGCGTGTTCGCCGACGGGCAGGAGACCACGTTCCAGGAGCTCGTGGGCGACCAGCGCGTCGACCTGCGGTTCGGGTCCGACGCCGACGGCGAGCTGTACCTCGTCGCCAAGGCGAACGGGAAGATCTGGAAGGTCACCGGCGCTCGCCGTGTGACCGCGAGCTCGCCCGTCGCGCTGCCCGAGCTCGCCGGCAACCTCGTCGCGCACTACGACTTCGACCACCCGGTCCAGGGGGCGCCGACGTGGGAGGCGGACCAGGGCTGGTCGGGCACGGACGTCCAGCTCGTCAACGGCGGCGTCGAGATGCGCGTCGCCGACCGCGCCTATCCGGGTGCGGGCGAGGCGCTGCAGACGCAGCAGATGAGCCCGGGCGCGTCGTCGAACGACGACTGGAAGGCGGGCGTCTACGACCCCGAGGGCGTCGACTCGCTCGGGGCCTTCGCGGACGCGGACGAGATCTCGGTCATGGGCTGGTTCAAGCCCACGGGCGAGCACCCGGCGCTCAACTCGGGCTCGGCCGACCCTGACGACCGGTACAACGCGATCGGCCTCGCCGGCGTGCTGACCGGCGACTCCGACGGCCACGCGGTACGCGCGCTGCTCGAGGTCATCACGGTCGGGGACGAGCTCAAACTCGTGGCCCTCGGGCGCCGCGTCGACGGCGGCGGCTCGTGGACGTTCGCGGCCGACATGCCGTGGGACCAGATCCTCGAGCGCAACCGCTGGGTCCACCTCGCCGCGACGTTCGACTTCGCGGGCGGCGAGATGAAGCTCTACATGAACGGCGAGGAGCTCGAGGGCCGGTACACCGCCTCGAACCCCTGGGGCGCCGGGGCCACCTCCCCCACCGACCCGCGGGGCATCAAGATCGGCGGCAGCTTCCCGCAGGACACGCGCGAGGCGAACCCGTTCCACGGGCGCATGGACGACCTCATGTTCCTCGACGTCGTCCCGACCCCGGAGCAGGTCGCCGCGCAGTACGCGCTGTTCGGCGCCGAGCCCGTCGAGCCGCCCGCGCCGCCGTCGTGTGCGCCCGCGGGCGAGCCGATCACGGACGTCATGGGCGCCGAGCACTGGGCGCCGCGCACGCCGTCCAAGTGGCAGTTCCCGGGCGACCGGATCGTGCTCGCGCAGGCCGGCACCGACCCGAACGACGGCATCCGCCGCCCGTTCGAGTACGCCGTCCTCACCGAGGGCCCGGAGCTCGGCTCGTTCGCGCTCGACGCCGAGGTGAGGCTCGACGCCCCGGCGTCCGTGAACAACCGGGACGTCATCGTGGTGTTCGGCTGGCAGTCGGACACGCAGTACTACTACGCGCACCTGTCGCAGGACAACACGATCTACGCCCACAACGGCATCTTCAAGGTCGACGGGAAGGACCGGGAGCGGATCGACGACCAGTGGGACGGCGCGGTTGGCGCCCCGCCCGCGGTCACCGACGAGGAGTGGCACGACGTGCGCGTCGTGCGGTGCGCGGACAGCGGCGACGTCGCGGTCTACGTCGACGGCCTCGACACGCCGCTCCTCACGGCGAACGACACGACGTTCGGCGAGGGCCGGGTGGGCTTCGGCTCGTTCGACAACACCGGGAGCCTGCGCGACCTCGTGGTCACGCCGGCCGAGGAGCCGGCGGGCGTCGCGCTCGACGTCACCGTCGCGCCGCGCTGCCTCGCCGGCACGGCGTACCTCGCGGTCGCGGCGACGAACGCGTCCGACGTCCCGGCCGACGTGACCCTCACGACCGCGTTCGGGTCGCGCACGGTCTCCGACGTCCAGCCCGGCGCGGCCGCCTACCAGTCGTTCGCGACGCGGGCGACGGCGCTCGAGGCCGGCTCTGTCACGGTCACGGCGACCGCGGTCGTGGACGGCGAGGAGGCGTCGAGCGAGGTCGTAGTCGAGCACGCGGCGCACGCCTGCGGGTGACGCCGCGCGTGAGCACGCGCGCCTGACCGCGTGAACCGCTCCGGTCCCGCCACCGGCTGAGTCCGACCAGCCGGCGGGACCGGGGCGGTTCGCGCGTCCCGGCCTCGCGCCGCCCGCCCGTCAGGCGGGCGGGGGCGCGAGCGCCGCGGCGCCGCGCCGCAGGGCGAGCACGACGGCGCCCGCGACGAAGTAGTCCTCGTCCTGCTCGTGCCGGGCGGCGCGCACGGCCTCGCGCAGCTCCTCCGCGCGCTCGTCGAGGTCGTGCAGCGCGTCCGCGTCCGCGGGCTCGGTGCCCACCGAGCCCAGCGCGACGGCGTAGGAGCCCAGCGCTCGGGACGCGAGCGGTCGCAGGCGCGCGCCGAGCGCGAGGTCGTCCCGGTCCTCACGCTCCCACTCGACCAGCAGCCGGACGAGCGACTCCACGACGTCCGCCGACCCTTCGAGCTCGCGCGCCCGGCGGACCTGCGACGCCGCCCAGTCGCGATGCCGGCGCAGGCGGATGTTCGCCCGCGCGGCCTCGCGCGTGCGGGAGACGGCGTCGCGCGCCCGGGTCAGGGTCGGCTCGACCTCGCGGCGCCGCTCCTCCCACTCCTCCGCGGACGGGGGCCGCTCGCCGTCGAGCCCGTCCGCGAGCGCCTCGACCTGGTCGACGAGCGTGTCGCGCAGCCCGTCGAGCGCCTCCTCGGTCGGCGTGAGCGGGAGCGGCGGGACGAGGAGGTTGATCCCGACGCCGATCGCGGCCCCCGCGACGACGAGGCCGGCGTAGGCGCCCACGAACTCGACCTTCGCCGCGTTGCCGATGATGAGCACGAACAGGGCCGACGTCACGGCCCACGTCCCCATCTCGCCGAACCGGCGCCACCCCGCGCACAGCAGCGCGAGACCGACGACGAGCGCCACGGAGGCCGCGCTCGGGTACAGCGCGAGGTCCACGACGCGCGCGATCGCCGCACCCACGAGGATCGCGAGGACGGCCTGGACGGACTCGCGCACGGATCGCGCGAGCGTGCTCGTCGTGGCGACGACGGCGCCCAGCGGCGCGTAGTAGGGGTAGTCGGAGAACGGCTCGGGCGCCAGGACCCCCACGAACCAGGCGAGAGCGGCGGCGATCGCGCCCTTGACCGCGAGCGACCACCGCGGGTGGCGCACCCAGCGCTGCTGCGCCGCGGACAGCACGCCGCGCGCCCGCCTCGCCGCCGCGCGCGCCCGGGCGCCGCGCGCCGGCTCCGTCGTGCCGTCCTCGTGTGTCACGCCCCGAGCGTGCCGCGCCCGGCGGGCGCCCGCACGCGCGCCGTCGCGCCGTCGCACGGGCGCGCGGGCGTGCGGGCGTGCGGGCCGTCGCGGCGGGACCGCGCCGAGAACCGGCTCGACGTGTGTGCGGACGGCGGCGGTGCTTCACTGGCGGCGTCGGTGCAGCCAGCCGCCGACGCCGTCGAGCACCACGGTGGCGTCGCGCACCCCTGCCGTCCCCCGTGGCTCCCACGAGGAGGCAGATGATGGTCCGCCGACGCGGCGCCGCAGCCGCAGCCGCAGGAACGAGCATGGTGGTAGCCGCCCTGGCCCTGACGGGCTGCGCCCAGGGCACGGGAGACGAGGGCGCGGACGTCGACTTCTCGGCCGACGGGTCGCCGTCCGGCGAGCTCTCGGTCATGGGGTTCGGGACGGGCGACGAGATCGGCGAGGTCCGGTACGACCGCGCCACGCAGGACCTGGAGGGCGTCGACGTGCGCCTCGCGGAGGGCGAGCTCGACATCCAGGCCTTCCTGTCGGCCGTCGCGTCGGGGAACCCGCCGGACCTCGTCTACGCCAACCGGGACCAGATCGGCACGTTCGCGTCGCGCGACGCGATCCTCCCGCTCGACGAGTGCGTCGACGCCGAGAGCGTCGACCTCGACGCGTTCGTGGACACCGCCGTCGAGCAGGTGACGTTCGACGGCAGCGTGTACGGCATCCCCGAGTTCAACCAGGTCCAGGTCACCATGGCGAACGCGGACCTGCTGTCGGCGGCGGGGCTGACGGTCGACGACGTGAACGGGTCCGACCGCGACGCCGTCACCGCGGCGAACGAGGCGCTGATGCGCACCGACGGCGGGACGCTGAGCGTCATCGGGTTCGACTCGAAGCTGCCGGAGTTCCTGCCCCTGTGGGCGAAGGCCGCGGGCGCCGACCTGCTCTCCGAGGACGGGCGGACGGCGCAGCTCGACGCGCCCGAGGTCGTCGAGGCGCTCGAGTGGGCCGTCGGGATCTACGACGCGCAGGGCGGCTTCCCCGCCGTGAAGACCTACCGCGACTCGGCGGACTTCTTCGGGGCCGGCAACCAGTTCGCCACGGGCGTGCTCGGCGCGATGCCGATGGAGCAGTGGTACATCAACGTCCTCAACGAGTCGTCGCCCGACGCGCCCATGGCGTTCGACGCCGTGCGCACGCCCGACGGCGACGCGATCGCGTTCGCCTCCGGCTCGGCCTGGGCCGTGCCGCGCGGCAGCGAGAACCCCGCCGCGGCGTGCCGGTTCGCGCGCCTCATGACGGAGACCGACGCGTGGGTGCAGGCGGCGCAGGCGCGCGCCGACGCGAGGGCCCAGGACGGGCTCGTGTTCACCGGCGTCCTCACCGGCAACGAGGAGGCGGACGAGCAGATCCGCGAGGACCTCGTCCCGGACGACGCGCCGCAGCCCTGGCAGGACGCGATCGACGCCATGTACGAGGCGAACGACGCGACCTTCGCGCTGCCCGCCAACCCCGCGGACAACGAGTTCGAGACGGCCTGGCAGGACGCGGTGAACCGCGTGCTCAACGGCCAGCAGGAGCCGGCGGACGCCCTGGCCCAGGCGCAGGACGAGGCCCAGCAGGCGCTCGACGACGCGTGGGCGCGGTGGGACGAGGAGGACTGAGGTGACGACGCCCGTCGCGCCGGCCCTGCCGACGCCGGCCACGGGCGGGTCGCGCGAGGCGCCGGTCCGGCGCCGTCGCGCGCGCCCCAGCCCGTCCGAGCGGCGCGAGCGCAACGCGGCGCTGCGCTTCATCAGCCCGTGGATCGTCGGCTTCGTCGTCTTCACGGCGTGGCCGATCCTCTACAGCGCCTACCTGTCGCTCACGGACTACGACGTCATCAACGACCCGACGTTCGTGGGCCTCGACAACTACCGCGAGATGGCGCAGGACCCGAAGGTCGCGCTGTCGCTGTGGAACACGCTCGTCTACACGGTGGTCCAGGTGCCGCTGTACACGGTCGTCGCGCTCGCGCTCGCGCTCCTGCTCAACCAGGCGGCGCGCTCCGCCGGGTTCTTCCGGACTGCGTTCTTCATCCCGAAGATGACGCCGCCCGTCGCCGTCGGCGTGCTCCTGCTCCTGCTGTTCAACGGCCAGTACGGGATCGTCAACGAGGTGCTGTCGTGGGTCGGCATCCAGGGCCCGTCGTGGACCACGGACCAGGACTGGATCAAGCCCGGCCTCGTCCTCATCAGCCTCTGGACCGTCGGGTCGGCCGTCATCATCCTGCTCGCCGCGCTGCGCAACGTGCCGAACGACCTCTACGACGCGGCCCGCGTCGACGGCGCAGGCTTCTGGCGCCGCACGCGCGCGGTGACGGTGCCGATGATCTCCGGCGCCCTGTTCTTCGTCGTCGTCATCAACACGATCGCGGGCTTCCAGATGTTCACCGAGGCGTACTCGGCGTACTTCGGCGCCGGGAACTCGACCTACCGCAACGACGCCGCGCTGTTCTACGTGATCTACCTCTTCCAGGAGGGGTTCCAGGAGCTGCACATGGGGTACGCCTCGGCGCTCGCGTGGCTCCTGTTCGTCGTCATCATGCTCGTCACGGTCGTCCAGCTCGTCGTGTCCCGACGGCTCGTCTACTACGAGGGGGAGCAGCGATGACCACCGCCCCCTCGTTCCCCCGCCCCGCGGTGAGCGGCGCCGGCGCGGCGACCGACCCCGCGGCCGGCACCCCCGAGACGCTCGGGCCTCCCCCGCCGGCGCGACCGGCACCGAGCGCTCGCGGGCCGCGGCGCCGGTGGCTGCGCGCCGTCGTGCTCGCCGCGCTCGTGCTCGCGACCGTCGCGTTCGTCTACCCCCTGCTGTGGCTGCTCTCGGCCTCGTTCAAGCCGCGCGCCGAGGTCTTCGACAACCGGCTCGTGCCGCGCACGTTCACGCTCGACAACTACGTCACGGTGTGGCAGGAGGCGCCGCTCGCGCTCTGGCTCGGCAACACGGTCGTGGTGACCGTGCTCGCGGCCGGGCTCGTCACGGTGTCGAGCGCGCTCGTCGCGTGGGGGTTCGCGTTCTTCCGCTTCCGGGGCCGCGGGCCGCTGTTCGGGCTCGTGCTGGCGACGATGATGCTGCCCGGTGCGGTGACGATGATCCCCACGTTCCTCATCTGGAACCAGCTGGGGCTCGTCGGGACGAACGTGCCGCTGTGGGCGGGCAACCTCTTCGCGAGCGCGTTCTACGTGTTCCTGCTGCGGCAGTTCTTCCTCGGCCTGCCGCGCGAGCCGTTCGAGGCGGCGCGGCTCGACGGCGCGAACAACTGGCAGATGTTCTGGCGCATCGCGGTGCCGCTGTGCCGGCCCGCGCTCGTCCTGACGTTCCTCTTCGAGGCGCAGGCGTCGTGGACCGACCTCATGCGGCCCCTCATCTACCTGCAGGACTCGTCGACGTTCACGATCCCGCGCGGTCTCAAGGCGCTCATCGACCAGTTCGGCCCGGGTGGCGAGTCGCAGTGGGAGGTCGTCGTCACGGCCTCCGTCATCACGACGCTCCCGATGATCCTCCTCTTCTTCCTCGGCCAGCGGCACTTCGTCGAGGGGGTGGCGACGACGGGGAGCAAGGGCTGAGCCCGGCGCACGACGCCGGACGCACGACGCACGACGCACGACCATCGACGGAAGGACGGCAGACCATGCGAGCACTGACCTGGCAGGGACGCGAGAAGGTGAGCGTCGAGGACGTGCCCGACCCGCGGATCGAGCAGCCCACCGACGCGATCGTGCGCGTCACGTCGACCGCGATCTGCGGCTCCGACCTGCACCTGTACGGCGTGCTCGGGATGTTCCTCGACGCGGGCGACGTCCTGGGTCACGAGGCGATGGGCGTCGTGGAGGAGGTCGGCCCCGAGGCGGGGAACCTCCGGGTCGGCGACCGCGTCGTCGTCCCGTTCAACATCGCGTGCGGGCACTGCTGGATGTGCGAGCGCGGCCTGCAGACCCAGTGCGAGACGACGCAGGTCCGCTCCCAGGACAAGGGCGCCGCCCTCTTCGGGTACACGAAGCTCTACGGCCAGGTCCCCGGCGGCCAGGCCCAGTACCTGCGCGTCCCGCAGGCGCAGTACGGGCCCGTGGTCGTGCCCGACGACGGGTCCCCGGACGAGCGCTACCTCTATCTCTCCGACGTGGTCCCCACGGCGTGGCAGGCGGTCGAGTACGCGGACGTCCCGCCGGGCGGCACGGTCGTCGTGCTCGGGCTCGGGCCGATCGGCCAGATGGCGGCCCGCATCGCGCTGCACCGCGGCGCGGGGCGCGTCGTGGGCGTCGACCTCGTGCCGGAGCGCCGCGCGATGGCCCAGCGGCACGGCGTCGAGACGATCGACCCGACCGCCGTCGACGACCTCGTCGCCGCGGTGCGCGACCTCACCTCCGGCCGGGGCGCCGACTCCGTGATCGACGCGGTCGGCATGGAGGCGCACGGGTCCCCGGTCGCGGAGACCACACAGAAGGTGGTCGGGGTCCTGCCCGACGCGATCGCCGCGCCGCTCACCGAGCGCGCCGGGACCGACCGTCTCGCGGCCCTGTACGCGGCGATCGACCTGGCCCGGCGGGGCGGCACGATCTCGCTCTCGGGCGTCTACGGCGGCGCGAAGGACCCCCTGCCGATGATGCAGCTCTTCGACAAGCAGCTGACCCTGCGCATGGGGCAGGCGAACGTGCGGCGCTGGACCGACGACCTCCTCCCCCTCGTCGCCGACGTCGCCGACCCGCTCGGCGTCCTCGACCTGCGCACGCACCGGCTCCCCCTCGAGTCCGCGCCGGACGCGTACCGCACGTTCCAGCGCAAGGAGGACGGCTGCATCAAGGTCGTGCTCGACCCGTGGGCCTGACCACCGTCGACGCCGTCGTCGTGGGGGCGGGTCCGAACGGGCTCGTCGCCGCGAACGCGCTCGCCGACGCGGGGTGGGACGTGCTGGTCCTGGAGGCGCAGGAGACGTGGGGCGGGGCCGTGCGGGACGCGGAGGTCGCGGCGCCGGGGTTCCGCACGGACCTGTTCAGCGCGTTCTACCCGCTCGCCGCCGGCTCGCCCGTGATCCGGGGCCTGCACCTCGAGGACCACGGGCTGTCGTGGTCGCGCGCGCCGGACGTGCTCGCCCACGCGCTCGACGACGGCCGTGCCGCCGTCCTGCGCGCGCGCCCCGAGGACACCGCCGCCGGCCTCGACGAGTTCGCCGCCGGGGACGGCGACGCGTGGCTCGAGCTCGTGGCGGGCTGGGACCGCGTGCGCGACGCGCTCCTCGACGCCCTGTTCAGCCCCCTGCCGGCGGCGGGTCCGGTGCTGCGCGTGCTGCGCCGCCTCGGGGCGGCCGGCACGCTCGACCTGGCCCGTCTCGCGGTCCTGCCCGTGCGACGCCTCGCCGACGAGTCGTTCCGCGGCGAGGGCGGGGGCCTGCTGCTCACGGGGAACGCGATGCACGCCGACGTGCCGCCCGACGCCGCGGGCAGCGGCGTCTTCGGGTGGCTGCTCGCCATGCTGGGGCAGGACGTCGGGTTCCCCGTCCCCACCGGCGGGGCGGGGCGACTCCCGGACGCGCTCGTCGCGCGCCTGCGCGCCCGCGGCGGCGACGTCGTCACCGGGGCGCGCGTCGACCGGGTGCACGTGGTGCGCGGCCGCGCCGTCGGCGTGAGCACGGCCGACGGCCGCCAGGTGCGCGCGCGCCACGCGGTGCTGGCCGACGTGAGCGCGCCCGCGCTCTACCTCGACCTCGTCGGCGCCGACCGGCTGCCGCCGCGGCTCGTCCGGGACCTCGGGCGGTTCCAGTGGGACCACCCCACGCTCAAGGTGAGCTGGGCGCTCGACCGCCCGGTGCCGTGGACCGCGCCGGGCGCCCGGACCGCAGGGACGGTGCACCTCGGCGTCGACCGGGCGGGTTTCGTCGACGTCGCCGCGGCCCTGTCCCGGGGCCAGGTGCCCGAGCGTCCGTTCCTCGTGCTCGGGCAGATGACGACGGCGGACCCCTCGCGCTCCCCCGCCGGGACCGAGTCCGCCTGGGCGTACACGCACGTGCCCGAGGGCGTGCCGTGGTCGACCGACGTCGTCGCGGCCGAGGTCGCGCGCATGGAGGGCGCGGTCGAGCGCGTCGCGCCCGGGTTCGCCGACGCGGTCGTGGGCCGCTTCGTCCAGACCCCGGCCGACCTCGAGGCCGCCGACGCGAACCTCGGCGGCGGGGCGATCAACGGCGGGACGTCCGCGGTCCACCAGGAGCTCTTCCTCCGGCCGACCCCCGGGCTCGGCCGCCCCGAGACCCCGGTCACGGGGCTCTACCTGGCGAGCGCCTCGGCCCACCCGGGTGGCGGCGTCCACGGCGCGTGCGGCTGGAACGCCGCGCGGGCCGCGCTCGCCGCCGCCGGACCCCGGGGCGCGCTGCGGCGCGCGCTCGTGCGCACCGCGTGGGGGCGGCTCCTGCGCGACGGCTGACGGTGCGCGTCCGCGGCGGGCTACGGCGAGCGGTGCTCGGCGAGGAACGCCAGGCGGCGCAGCGTCTCGACGTTGCGGGGGGCGATCACCGCGCTGCGCAGCGGCCGGGGCACGAGCGTGCCGGGGCCCTTCGCGGCGTCCTCGGCGATCCGGATCGCGCAGCCGTCGGGGGCCGGGACAACCTCGACGCGGACGCGCGCCTCGCCCGCGGGCCAGCCCCGCGCCTGCAGCTCGATCCCCCGCCCGGGGTCCCACGCGCGCACGACGGTCTCGTCGTTCAGCAGGGCGGGCCACAGCCCCACCGAGTGCAGGATCTTCGACCCCGGGGCGGGCCAGGCGGCGTCGACGGCGCGGATCCGCGCCGTGCCGACGACCCACGTCGAGTACGACCAGCCGTCGGCGAGCACGGCCAGCACCGCGTCGGGAGAGCACTTCGCCTTGCGCGTGACGGTCACCATGAGGCGACGCTAGTCGCGCACCCGGCACTGGCAACCGCTCCCGGGGCCCGGGCGCGCGCGGTCCTGCGGGGGGTCCGCGGTGGCCCGAGTGCGCGCGTGCGCGCGCCGCCCGACGTAGCGTGAGGACCGCGAGCACGGGGCACCGGAGCCCCGGGGAGGAGGTGCCGTGGGCAGCGCGAGCCCCGCGCGGGAGCGGGACCGGCCGGCGCCGGACGGCGCGCCCGCCGCCGACCGCCGGACCCTCGTCTCGGGGGTCCTGTTCGGGTGCGGCGTCGCGGCGTCGATCATCGACCCGTTCGTGTTCCACCTCGGCCTGCAGTGGCACCACTTCTACGACCTCTCGACGACGCACGTGGCGCTCCTGGCCGACGGCGTGTTCCACGCGGTGGGCTGGTTCGTGACCGTGTGGGGGCTGTTCCTCCTCGCGGACGTGCGGCGCCGCGGCGACGTGCGGTGGGGTCGGTGGGTCGGCGCGGTGCTCGTCGGGGTCGGCGGCTTCCAGCTCCTCGACGGCGTGCTCAACCACAAGATCCTCGGGATCCACCAGATCCGGTACGGCGTGGACCTGCTGCTCTACGACGCCGTGTGGATCGGCTCCGCGGTCCTCGTCCTCCTGGCCGGGCTCGTGGTCGCGCGCCGGACGCGTCCCGCGCGGGCGGGCGCCGGGGCCGCGTGATGCACCCCCACGAGCACGCGGCCGCGGGGCCGCCGCTGCTCGCCGTCGTGGCCGTGCTCGCCCTCGCCGCGGGCGCCGTCGCGTACGCCGCCGCGCTGCGGGCGTCGCGCGCGCGGAGCCCGTGGCCGGTGGGGCGCACGCTCTGCTGGTACGCCGGGCTCGCGTGCGCGGGCGCGGCCACCGCGGGTCCCCTCGCCGACGCCGCGCGCACGGGGTTCACGGCGCACATGGCCGGGCACGTCCTCCTCGGCATGCTCGCGCCGCTGCTGCTCGTGCTCGCGGCGCCCGTGACGCTGCTGCTGCGCGCCCTGCCGCCCGCGCGGGCGCGGCGCGTCGTCGCCGTGCTGCGCTCGCCCGTCGCGCGGTGGGGCGGGCACCCCGTGGTCGCGGCGGTGCTCGACGCGGGCGGGCTCTGGGTCCTGTACACGACCGGGCTGTTCCACCTCGTGCACGCGTCGGCGCCCGTGGCGCTCGTGGTGCACGCGCACGTGCTCCTGGCGGGCTGGCTCCTCACCGCGTCGCTCGTGGGTCCCGACTCGCACCCGCACCGCGCGTCCTTCCGCGTGCGGGCGACCGTTCTCGTCGCGTTCGTCGCCGCGCACTCGGTGCTCGCCAAGTGGCTCTACACCCACCCGCCCGCCGGGGTGGCTGCCGCCGACGCGCGTGCGGGGGCCCAGCTCATGTACTACGCGGGCGACGCCGTCGACGTCGCGCTCATGGTGCTCGTCGCGGCCGGCTGGTACGCCGCGTCGCGGCCGCGCGACGCGCTGGCCCACGGCCGCGCGCGGCCCGGCGTCGCCTGAGCGCACCGCCCCGGCGTGCCGCCGCGGCCTCACGTGCCGTCGTCGCCCGCGTCGAAGACCTCGCGGTAGAGCCGGCCCGCCTCCTCGACGACGGCCGGGTCGACCGACGCCGCGGGCACCACGTCGACGAGCAGCGGCTCGCAGTCCGGGCCGCGCCCGGCGACCGTCCCCGTGAGGAGCCACGGGAACCGCTCGGGCGTCATGAGGTGCGCGTACTGGCACAGCTGGCGCGCGACCCAGTGCTCCACGGGGCGGTCCCACCACGGCTCGGGGTTCATCGGGTTGACGCTCAGCCCGGGGAGCAGGCAGCCGCTCTCGTGGTCGCGGCTCGTCGCGGCGGCGTCCTGGTCCGGGCCGCCGCTGAACCGCACGTAGAGCGGGTGCACGACGGCGGCGAGCTCGGTGACCTCCGCGAGCCTGCGCAGCCGCGGCAGGCCGTCGAGGGCGCTCGGCTCCTCGGGCATGGGATACCTCCTGGGCAGACGGCGCCGCGGCGGCCGGCCCGTTCTCGACGCGCCGCGACGGCATCCTGCGGTCAGGCTACGAGCGCCCCGGGACGCCGGCATCCCGGGCCTGCGAGGGTCCACGGGCCGTGCGACGGTGGCAGGGCCCGGTCGCCGTGCGCGGCGCGGGCGCAGCACCGAGACCCGACCGAGGAGGCCCCATGAGCGAGAACGACGAGCGCGGCTACGACCCCGCCGAGGACCCGGACGCCGACCCGAGGTCGCTCAACCCCCGCGAAGGACGCCAGGCGGTCGGCGGTGAGACGCAGGACGCCGACCCTGACGCCGAGCCAGGCAACCTCAACCCGCGCGGCGGGGAGGACGCGTCCGGCGGCGCGTGACGCGACCGCCGAGACGGCGCGAGGAGGGCCCGGGCGGTCGCGACCGTCCGGGCCCTCGTCATGGGCGTCGGCCTACGCCGCCGCGGCGGCGGCGCGGGACGCATCGATGCCGTGCCGTGCCGTCCCGGTGCGCAGGCCGAAGCGCAGCCCCATGTGGTCCATCGTGGGCGGCAGGGGGTCCTCCGCGAGGTAGCGGCCCCGGCTGACGACGAGGTCGGGCCCGGCGAGCCGCGCGAGGGTGTGCGACGCCAGGAGGAGCACGACGTTGCGCCCGGGGCAGGAGACGGGACCGGCGCTGAACGGCACGAGGCCCCAGTCGGCGTCGGCGCGTCCGTCGAGCCACGCCTCGGGTGCGAACGCGTCCGCGAACGGGAGCCGGCGGGCGTCCCGGTGGAAGTACGCGCTGAGCACCACGAACCCCGTCCCCGCCTCGAACGTGCGCGCGCCCCACCGCACGGGCTCGGTCGCGTCCCGCAGGATCGCGAGCGTCGTCGGCCAGAGCCGCACCGCCTCGAGCACGCACCCGCGCGCGTAGGGCAGCACGCCGGGTCCGCGTCCGGACGTCGTGAGCTCCGTGAGGAGGCGGTCGCGCACGGCCGGGCGGGCCGCGGCGACCGCGAGCGCGCGGAACGTCGCAGCGCCCGCGGCGTCGAACGCGAACAGCCAGTGCGGGATCTGCCGACGCACGGCGTCCGCACCGCCGGCGTCGCGCCCGCGCGCGGCGAGCGTGCCCGGCTCCGCGACCGCCACGTGCTCGGCGATGCGGCGCTCGAGCGCCGCGCGGAGCCAGGGCCGCCGCGGGCGGAACCAGGACCAGTTCCCGTCGCGCCGCAGGGCGTCGAGCAGCGCGACGAGCCGTTCGTCGTCGCGCGCGCCGCGCCCGAGGACGACGGTGCGCACGAGACGCCACCACGCGGCGGCGAACGCGTCCCACTCGAGCCGTCCGGACGCCTCGACGGCCGCGACGAGCGCGCTCGTCTCGCGCTCGACCACGGCCACGAGCGCGTCGCCGTCCCGGTGCACGGGCTCGCTCATGTCGAGCACCGCCTCGTTGTACGGGCGGCGCTCGGCCCGCTCGGCGAGCGGCGAGACGAGGACGCCGTCAGGCTGGAAGTGCGCGAGCGCGCCGCGCTTCTCCCAGGACGCCGGGGTGAACGGCTCGGGCGAGCCTGCGAGGATCCGCTCGACGTGCTCGGGCCGGGTCGCGAGGACCATCCGTCGCCCGCCGAGCCGCACGACGAGCGGCGCCCCGTGGTACCGGGCCCGCAGCCCGTCCAGCACGCGGCGGGCCGTGCGGTCCACCTGCCGCCGCTCGGCCCACGCCGTCGCCCGCGGTCGGCGCACGATCGCGCCCTGGGCGACGAGCGGACCGAGCACGTCCCGCAGGACGCGCCCGGTCTCGCCCGCCGTGAGGTCGACCGGCGTGTCGGTCATGCGCCCGCCCGGGCGGCCGGGGTCGTGGGACCGGTCGCCCGGCGCGCGGGCCACAGCGCGATCACGAGGCCCGCGGCCGCGCTCACCGCGTGCAGCACGTTGTCCGCGCCGTTGATGTTGAGGACGTTGGCCTCCGGGTCGTTCACGACGATCAGCCCGTAGACGAACGCGGCCCCGTAGCCGATCGCGAGGATCCAGCCGTAGGTCCGGGCGCTCGCCGACCTGCTCCACAGGAGCACGCCGAGCAGGCCGATCAGCAGGTGGACCACGTTGTGCAGCGGGTTGATCGCGAAGACGAGCAGCGTCTGCGAGTGGTCGTGCACCGTCCACTCGTCGAAGCCCGTGATCGCGAAGCCGACGACGCCCACCAGCAGGTAGACGATCCCGATGACGAGCGCCAGGTACTGGTGGACGCCCCGGGCGGGTCGCTCGGCCCGTGCTTCGTCCCGGGGTGCGGATGCGGCGGTCATGACGGTCTCCTCTCCGTCGTCCGGTCAGTCCTTGTGGAGCGCGTCCTTGACGGCGCCCTTGGCCTTCTCGAGCGTCGAGGGCTTGCCGGTCGTGCCGTGGAAGCGCTCGTCGGGCTGGGTGGGCGGGGGCATCGGCACGCCCGCGGGCGGCTCGGCGACGTACGTGAACTCGCCCTTGCCGTCCGGGGTCGGACCGCTCGCCCAGCGCCCCTCGGACGCGTGCTCGCCGTCGGAGAAGTTGATGTACTGGTAGGACACGTCCCGGTCCTCCTTGGAGATCGGGAAGGTGCTGGGCACGGGCAGCTCCTCGACGCCCTCGTCGCGCAGCTCCTGCGCCGCGGCGAGCCACTGGTTCTGGTGCATCGTGTCGCGCGCGAGCAGGAAGGACAGGAGGTCCTTGACGCCGCGGTCGTCGGTCATGTGGTAGAGCCGCGCGACCTGGACGCGGCCCTGCATCTCCGCGTTCGCGTTGGCGGTGAAGTCCGCGAGCAGGTTGCCGCTCGCCGTGACGTAGCCGGCGTTCCACGGGTTGCCGTTGGAGTCGACCGGCCGGGCGCCCGCCCCTGCGACGATCGCGTGCTGCGGGTCGGTCCCACCGATGATCGCGGCGACGGTCGGGTCGTTCTGCACGGCGCCCTCGACGAGGCCGACGGGCGCCTTCTCGAGGAGCTGCGCGATCATCGTCGCGAGCATCTCCACGTGACCGAACTCCTCGGCACCGATGCCGTAGAGCAGGTCGCGGTACTTGCCGGGGATGTGGGCGTTCCAGGACTGGAAGCCGTACTGCATGGCCACGGTGATCTCGCCGTACTGCCCGCCCAGGACCTCCTGGAGCTTGCGGGCGTAGACGGCGTCCGGGCGGTCGGGGGTGGCCTTGTGCTGGAGCTCTTGACGGTGGAAGAACATGGTCTCTCCCTCGGGGAAGTCGGCCCTGCGGGCACGGGCGTGCACGCGAGGACCACGGCACGCGCCCCGTTCTCGACGCGTCGAGCGTCCGTCCAGCGTGTGCCCGGCCGCTCCCGGTCGCATCTGGGCGCGGCCCGACCCGCAACTTCACCCGCTGCGGGCGAGCCAGGGCACCGCCCGCCGCCCTAGCGTGGGTGCCGTCGCGGGGCGGGCCGGTGAAGAAGCCCGCCGGACGCCTGCCCCGCGGCTATACCCCTCGCCACATCCCCTCGTCCCCCGTCCGCCGGGACGGGGGCGACGTGCGTCCGGGCCGGCGCGCGCGAGCGCGCGCGTTCGTGCCTACGGTCGTCGGACCGCTCGGGGACGCCGAGCGCGACGACCCGACAGGAGCGACCGTGACCGGACCCCGCACCGCCGTCGACGACGGCACCGAGACCCCCGTCCTCCTGCGCCTGGCGCGCCGCCTGGAGGACTCGACCGCCCTCGACGACCTGTCGAGCGCCGTGCGCGGCGTCGCGCTCGCCCTCGTGCCGTCGCACGGGCGGCTGCGCGAGGAGCTGCACGGCCGCTCCCTCGGCCATGCCCTCCACGCGACCCTGACCGACGTCCCGGTCGGCCTCTGGACGAGCGCCGCGGTGCTCGACCTCGTCGGGGGCGAGCGCAGCGCTCCCGCGGCGCAGCGGCTCGTCGGGCTCGGCCTCCTGTCGGTCGCGCCCACGGCGCTCACCGGCCTCGCCGACTACCTCGACGTCGACCGGCGCGCCCGGCGCGTCGGCGCGGTGCACGCCGCGCTGAACTCCGGCGTCTCGGTCCTGTACGGGGCGTCGTGGCTGCTGCGCCGCGGGGGCCGGCGCCGCTCGGGGATCGCCGTGTCCCTCGCCGCGTACGGGCTGGCCGGGGCGAGCGCGTTCCTCGGCGGGCACCTCGCCCAGGCGCTGCGCGAGCCGCCCGCCGAGACCGCGCTGAGCGACGGCGACGCGCCGGACCTGCCGTGAGGGCCGTGGCCCGCCCGCCCGAGGACCGCGGCGTCGCGCTCGTCACGGGCGCGACGAGCGGGATCGGCCGTGCGCTCGCGACCGAGCTCGCGCGACGCGGGCACGACGTGCTCGTCGTCGCCGACCGGGACGTCGACGTCACCGTGCGCGCTCTCGAGGCGCACGGCGGCACGCACACCGGGCTGACGGCCGACCTCGCGACGCCGCGCGGCGTCGCGGCGACCGCCCGGCGCGCGCGCGAGCTCGGCGCGTCGACCCTCGTGCTCAACGCGGGCGTGGGCGTGCACGGGGCGTTCGCGCGCACCCCGCTCGAGGACCAGCTGCGCCTCATCGACCTCAACGTCCGCTCCGTCGCGCACCTCACGCACCTGCTCCTGCCGGACCTCCTCGCGGAGGGTCGCGGCCGGATCCTCGTGACGGCGTCCGTCGCCGGGGAGATGCCGGCGCCGCACTTCGCGACGTACGCCGCGTCGAAGGCTTTCCTGCGCTCGTTCGCGTGGTCGCTGCGGGGCGAGCTCGCGGGGACCGGGGTGACGGTCACGGCCCTGCTCCCCGGCCCGACGCGCACGCCGTTCTTCCGCGAGGCCGGGATGGAGCGCACCCACGTGGGCCGCCTGCCCAAGCCGAGCGCCGCGCGGACGGCGCGCCGCGCCGTGGACGCGCTCACCCTCGGCCGGCCCGAGGTCGTCACGGGCGTGCAGGGTGCGGCGATGGTCGCCGTGGCGCGCGTCCTCCCCCAGCCGGCGCGCGCCGCGTTCCACGGCTGGTTCTACGCGCCCGTCCCGCCGTCGCTCGCGGTGCCGCGCACGTCGTCGTCCCCGCTGCGGTAGCCGTTGACCTTGTGCGTCCCGTCGCACCACGGCGGGATCGCGGTGCCGCCGCACCGGCACAGCGCGACCGTCGCGCGGTGCCGCTCGATCTCGCGGCCCTCGGGGTCGACGAGCCGCGCGGGCCCGCGCACGAGCAGCGGACCGTCGGGGCAGGCCGTCACGGTCACCTCGTCGGCGCGGCCCGCGCCCCCGGCGGCCGTCACCGGGCCACCGCCTGGGCCGCGCGCCGCAGCTCGGCCTCGGAGTGGGCCGCACGGCGGATCCTCGTCCCGGCGTACGGGACGCCGCCCCGCACGCGCCAGGCGAGCGCGACCCACACGCACACCGCGCGCTCGACGAGCCACGCGGGCGCCCACAGCGCGGACGTCGCGGGCCAGGCCGCGGCGCACCCGGCGACGCGCCGTCCTGCCTCGGCGACCGCGACCACCGCCGCCAGGACGACCACCGGCACGGCCGCCCACGTCGCGCGCACGGTCCCGCTGGACCGCGCCGCACCGACGGCGCACCCGGCGAGCAGCGGCGCGAGCGCGAGCTCCGCGACGAGGCGCGCGGGCTGGGCGAACGAGTCGTAGGCCTGGCGCACGCGCTGCTCGACGAACGTCCGGACCCGAGGCGGGCGGCGGACCACGAGGAGGTCGGGCCGGTGCTCGACGCGCCCGCCGCGGGCGCGCACCGTCCGCTCGAGCTCGAGGTTCTCGAAGAGGACGCGCGCGTCGTACCCGTCCGGCCCGAGCGCGTCGCGCCGCAGCACCACCGTGCCGGCCCAGTCGTGGCCGAGCGCGCGGTTGACGAGGGAGCGCGCGGTGTCCCAGCGCGCGTGCCACGGCAGCGGGTCGAACACGTTCTGCGGCACGACGGCGTCGGCACGGTCCAGCCCGGCGAGGGCGCGGTCGAGCGTCGCCGCGTCCCACCGCACGTCGTCGTCCGCGACGACGACGCGCGGCGCCGACGTCGCGGCGAGCGCCGCGAGCACGCCGACGACCTTCCCGTTCGAGCCGGGAGGCGGCGGCTCGACCGCGACCGTCCGGGCGGCGTCGCCCCACGCGGCGGCGTGCCGCGCGCGCACGGGCTCGGGCGAGCCGTCCGCGACCACGACCTCGACGCGGCGGGCGAGGCCCGCCACGTACCGGGCCAGCTCCGCCACGGACCGCTCGTCGACGCCCGGTCGGCGCAGCGGCAGCACGTAGGCCACGTCAGCCACGCGGCGCGCCTGCCGTCCCGGTGGCGGGCGACGCCGTCACGGGTCCGGGCACCGGGTCGAGCGGCACGCGCAGCGCCGAGGCGCCCTGCTGCCAGCGCTCGAGCGCGTGCGCCGCCACGTCGCCCTCGACGGCGAGGCACGCGGCGGCGCCCAGCAGGACGTCGTCGCGCAGGGCGGGCTCCTGCTCCACGAGCCGGCCCGCGAGGTCGCGCGCGGCGATCTGCTCGTGGACGGCGTCGGCCTCGACGTGCTCGTCGAAGTACCACGTGGTGTCCGCGTCGTGGCCGAGCCGCCGGAACCCGTTGCCGTAGAGCCGGCTCGGCACCGACGACGTCATCTCGAACGCGGCCAGGTGGCCCACGATCGCGCCGCGCAGGCGACGGTGCAGTCCGAAGAGCGACATCGTGTTGAGCGCCGCGAGCGCGACGGCGGGCACGGCGTCCACGTAGCGGCCGTACGTGTCGTCGAGGCCGACGCCGCGCATCGCCTGCGCGAACAGCTCCGCGTGCATGCGCCCCGGGCGCCCGCCGCCGTACTCGTCGGCCTGGATCTCGACGAGCGCCGCCTTCGGCGCGCCCGCGAGCCGCGGGACCGCCCACGTGTGCGGGTCCGCCTCCTTGAGCTGGTAGAGCGACTTCAGCGCGAGGAGCTCGCGCGCCTGCTCCGCGTCGGCGCGCTTGGCCACCCAGCGCGACAGGCTCGGGCCGTCGTCGGCCGCGGCGAGCTCGAAGAGGCGCCGCGCGACGCCCGCCGCGTCGGTCGCGGCGCACGCGGGCTGCCCGGCGCGCTCGCGCACCGCGGCCTCGAACGGGACCTCGAGCCGCGCGCGCAGGGCGAGCAGGGCCGGCTCCCACTCCCAGTCGTCGTCGACGCCGTCGACGCCGCGGTAGTGGAGCTCGTAGAGGACCGCGAGCGCGAGCTGGACGTCGTCGTCGCGCAGGAGCCGCCCGGACGCGGCGTCGAGCGCACCCGTCGCGGCGTCGTCGACGGGCCGCAGGGCCGCTGCCGCGTCGGGGCCGGGGGCCTCGGCGAGCGCGGCCAGGAGGGCGGCGCTCAGCGGGCCGCGCGGCTGCGGCAGGGGCAGCCGCCCGGCGCCGGGGGTCGCGGCGGCGGTGGCTGGTGAGCCGGCCGGGGCGATGCCGTCGGTCGCGGGACCCGGGACGGCGGCCGGGGCGTGGGTGGGGACGGCGGTGGAGGTCATCACGGGCTCCTGGCACTCGCACGGACGGCGCCCTTGCCGGCGCCACCGTCATGCTCCCCACGGACCGCCCGACTCGCGAGCCGAACCGCTCCTCGCCGGGCGGTCCGAGGCAGCATCAGCCCTGCTCGGAGCCCTGCGGTGACGTCGCGGACGTACCGTGCCGCGTGAGCTCGGCGAGGAAGTGGTGGCACTGCTGCGCGCGCTCCGCGTCCTGCGCCATCACCTGCTCGAAGAACGCGGCGATCTCCTCCTTGCCCGCGTTGCGGGCGTCCCGCACGTACTGGCCGTAGTCGTGCCCGGCCTTGAGCGAGTGGTACTGCACCGAGATGAGGTCGAACGTGACGTCGTCGAACCCGGTCTCTCCTGTGGCCATGGTCGGAACCTCCTGCGCCCGGGGGCGCGGTCGTGCGCCGGGGCGGCCCGGCGCGGGGACGGCCGGCTGCTGGACCACCTCCCACCGTCGCAAGGTCGGGCCCGCTCGCAACCCGCGCGCGGACCCGCCCTCCCGGGTTGTGTGCGACCCGCCCGCGCCTACCGTGAGGAGTGGTCCAGGAAGGGGCCGTACCGGCGGAGCGAGCGCCCGGAACGGCCCTGCGCTCCGCCACCAGTCACGCCGCCGAGGCGGCGACGACGACGGGAGTGGGGACCATGAGCGAGACGAACGTGCCGTACGGTTCGGGACCCGGTGCGCCGGGTGCCGGGACGTCCCAGGACACGTCCGGGAGCGGCAGCGCCGCGACCGGGATCAAGGACCGCGCCGGCGAGGCCGCGTCGCACGTGGGCGACGCCGGGCGGGACGTCGCGCAGGACGCCAAGGAGCGGGCGCGCGACGTCGCCCACGAGGCGACCGACCGCGCGCGCGGCCTGGTCGACCAGACGCGGACGGAGCTGAGCGAGCAGGCCCGCACGCAGCAGGACCGCCTCGCAGGTGGGTTGCGCGCCCTCGGCGACGAGCTGCGCCAGATGGCCGACGGCACCGAGGACCCGGGGTACGCGACGGACGTCGTCCGCCGTGTCGGCGACGCGACGGGCCAGGTGGCGCAGTGGTTCGAGGACCGCGAGCCGGCGTCGGTGCTCCACGAGGTCGAGGACTTCGCCCGGCGCCGGCCGGGCACGTTCCTCCTCCTCGCCGCGGGCGCGGGGCTCCTCGTGGGCCGGCTCGTGCGCGGCATGAAGGACGCCCCCGACACCGGGGACGGCTCGCAGGAGCGCGGCGGCGCGGCGGCGTCCGGCACGCGGGGCGCCCACGCGGCACCCGTCACGGGCGGAGCCACCGCCGCGGGCGGGCCGGGCGTCACGGGCGGCGCCGGCGTCACGGGCGGGACCGGCACCACCGGCGTCACCGGAGGGACGGGCGCGGCCGGGACGACGGGCGCGACCGCGCCCGCGGGCACGACCGGCACCCCGGCGGGCGGTGCGCCCGACATCGGGACCGCCGGCGCGTTCCCGGGCCTCGCGAACGAGCGCCTCGCGCAGGACCCCGACGTGGCGACGTCGGCGGAGGGCGAGCGCCCGCCGTCGTTCCCGCCCACCACGCCCGGGACCCGCGCCGACCGGCCGGGAGGGGGCCCCGATGTCGTACACCCCTGACCCGTTCGCGGCCGAGCACACCGCACGGCACACGGCCGGCGGCCCCGACCCGGGTGTCGCGCCCGCTCCGGCGGCCGCGGGACCCGCCGGGCCGCCTGCCGACCAGCAGAGCGTCGGAGAGCTCGTCGCCGAGGTGAGCCGCGACCTGTCGACCCTCATGCGGCAGGAGGTCGAGCTCGCCAAGGCCGAGGCCAAGCAGTCGGCGCAGCGCGCCGGGAAGGGCGCGGGCATGCTCGCGGGCGCCGGGGTGGCGGGCCACATGGTCCTGCTGTTCCTCTCCGTGGCGCTGTGGTGGGCGCTCGGCGCCGTCATGGGCCGTGGTTGGTCCGCCGTCGTCGTCGCGGTGCTCTGGGCGGTCGTCGCCGCGGTGCTCGCGGCGCGCGGGCGCAAGGAGCTCCGCACGGTCGAGGGCATGCCGGAGACCACGGACACCCTCAAGAAGATCCCGAACGCCGTCCGAGGACACGAGGAGAAGAACTCATGAGCACCAGCGATCCGGAGGAGATCCGGGCGGACATCGAGCGCACGCGGACCGAGCTGAGCCGCGACGTCGACGCCCTCGGGGAGAAGGTCAGGCCCGGCAACGTCGCGCGACGCCAGGTGGACCGCGTGCGGTCGGGCGTCACGAGCGTCAAGGACCGGGTCATGGGCAGCGCGCACGACGCCACGGCGTCGGCGCACGACGCGTCGCACGGCGTCGCCGAGCGCGGCCGCGACGCAGCCTCCTCGGTCGCCGACACCGTGGGCTCCGCCCCTCGGGTGGTGCGCGAGCAGACGCAGGGCAACCCGCTCGCCGTGGGCCTCGTGGCGTTCGGCGTGGGCCTCGTCGTCGCGTCCCTCCTCCCGTCGAGCCGCGCCGAGCAGCGCGCCGCCGTCGGGGTCAAGGAGAAGGCGGCCCCCCTCGTCGAGGACGTGAGGTCCACGGCGCAGGAGGTCGTCCAGGACCTCAAGGAGCCCGCGAAGGAGGGCGCCGAGGCCGTCCGCGACGCCGCGAAGGACGCCGCGCAGTCCGTGGGGCAGCACGGCAAGGAGGCCGCGGCCGACGTCCGCGACCAGGTGCGCGAGGGCTGACCTCCGCACGACCGACCATCCGCACGGCGAAGGGCCCGGGCGACGCGTGCGTCGCCCGGGCCCTCGTGCGTCACCGGCCGTGCCGGGCGGCGGCCGGCCGCCCGGCACCCGAGCGCCGGGTGAGGCGGCGTCGGACGTCCGCCTCACCCGGCGCGCCGGGCGCGTCAGCGCGGCGTCAGCCGCACGTCAGCGCGTCGTGCTCGGCGGTGATCGTCGCGGTCCTCCCCTCGGCGTCGGTCGCGGTGACGGTCGCGGTCCCCGCGTCGATCGCGCCGGACCGCGCGTTGAACGCCTGGTACGCGTTCGCGCCCGGGGCGACGTTCTCGACCGTCTTGGTGCCGTACGGCGTCTCGAGCGTGACGGTCAGCGGGACGTCGTCCTCGTTGAGCGCCCGCACCGCGACGTACGCCTTGCCGGCGAGGCAGCGCGCCTGCGCGGTCACCGTGACGTCAGGACCCTCCCCGCCACCGGCCGGGAGACCCGTGAGGTACTCGAAGCCCGTCGTGACGAAGTCGTCGCCGTCGGGCGCGAGGTCCCACTCCATGACGTAGTACACGACGCCTGCCTCCTGCGCCGCGGTGAGGATCTCCTGCAGCGGCACGTCGCCCTCGCCGAGGTTGGTGAACGTCGGGCGTCCGCCCGCGTTCAGCCCGGTGGCGTCCTTGACGTGGATCAGCTCGATCCGGTCGCCGTACTCGGCGATGAGTGCCGGGACGTCGACGCCCGCGTGCGCGGCCCAGGCCACGTCGAGCTGGAACGTCACGTACTCCGGGTTCGTCTCGCGCACGAGGATCTCCCAGGCCGAGAGCGTCTCGCCGTCGTGCTCGTACGTGGTGCGGAACTCGCTGTCGTGGTTGTGGCCGAAGAACTTCTCGAACCCGGCCTCGACCGCGCGCTCCCCGAGCCGGTTCATGGCCTCGGCCGTCGCGAGCGTGTTCTCGTACGTGCCGATGCCCGGGCCGGGCCAGCCGCCCGAGCCGACGTACTCCTGGCCGAGCGTGCCGACGTACTCGAGGGTCTGGTCGAACGTCGCCTCGTTGACGTCGTAGTGCGACGACTTCACGCTCAGGCCGTAGGAGTCCGCGAGCGCCCGGAACTCCTCGGCCGTGTAGCCCGCGAAGTTGCCGCCGTAGGGCTCGATGTTCTCGAACCCGATCTCGGACAGGCGCTCGAGCACGGCCTCCAGGCCGACCTCGTCGACCCACGGGATCAGCGAGTACAGCTGGATCGACACCTGGTCGACCGGCACGACGACCGGTCCGCCCGTGCCGCCGCCGGCCGCGAAGGAGATCGCGTCGACGTCCACGCCGCCGGTGGTCGTCACGACGAGCGAGCCCGAGCCCTCGGGCACACCGGTCAGCGCCTGCGTGACGTCCTGCCAGCCCTCGCCCGTGAAGGCGAAGTCGGCCAGCGTCTCGGCGGCGTCCGACCCGTCGGCCTGCCAGCCGAGCGTGACGGTGCCCTCGCCGCTGCCGCGGACGGTGATCTCGTCGATCGTCTCGCCCGTCGGCGCGTGCACGAGCGCCAGCGGGCGGTACGTGAACGAGTCGCCCTCGTCGAACGAGGTGACGTAGCGCCCGGCGTCGGCCGCCGCGTCCTCGACGACCTCGACGCCCTCGGACGCGTCGAACCACTCGGCCTGCTGGACCTCGGGCTTGAGGACGTGCGTCGCCTCGCCGGTGATGGCGGGGACGTCGCCCTGGGGCTCGTCCGTGTAGGTGACGACGAGCGTGCCGTAGATCTTCTCGCCCGCACCGTGCTCGACGGCGTCGGGGCTCGTCTGGATCGTGAAGCCGCAGCCCGCCTCGGTCTCCGTGGCGCTGCCGCTCACCTCGGGGTGGGCGTGCTCGTTGTGCCCGAGACCGAAGGTGTACTGGATGTCGCTGCACACCGGCTCGTCGCCGTCCTCGGCGTCGTGCACCGAGACCGTGTACGGGACCGCGTCGCCCCAGTCGAAGATCGCGCCGTTCGGCTGGTCGAGCGTGACGACGGGTGCGGTGTTGCCCACCGTGATCGGCTGGACCGCGAGGCCGTAGTTGCCCTGCGGGTCGGTCACGCGCAGCTGCACGTCGAACCGGCCGAGCTCGGTGAACGTGTGCGTCACCGTCTCGCCCTCGGCGTCGTACTCGCCGTCGGCGTCGAAGTCCCACTCGAACGTGAGCTCGGCGTTCGGGCTCTCGGCGTCCGAGCTGCCCGACGCGTCGAACGTCACCTCGAGCGGTGCCTCGCTGCCCGAGATCGGGTCGGCCGAGATCACGGCCTGCGGGGTGGCGTTGTCCGACCCGTAGGTGATCCGGTAGAGGCCCGCGTCGGGGTTCTGGCGGAAGAAGCCGTCACCGTACTCGAGCACGTAGAGCGACCCGTCCGGGCCGAACTCCATGTCCATGACGTTGTCCCAGATCGGCTGGCCGACCGCCTCCAGGTGCGCGTTCGGCAGGAAGTCCTCGACCGCGGTGACCTCACCGTCGGACGAGAGCTCGTCGAGCGTGAACGCGACGACGTAGTCCTGCGAGAACTCGGCCATGAACGGCTTGCCGTCCCAGTAGTCCGGGAACTTGCCCGGCACGTCCGGGTAGTCCGCGGAGCGGTAGACCGGGCCGCCCATGGGGGCCTGGCCGCCGCCGCCCAGCTCGACCAGCGGGTCGAGGAGCGCGGGCTGGTCGCCGGGGCGGTCGCCGTAGTACACCTGCGGGGCGGTCGCCGGCGGGAGCACGTCCAGACCGGTGTTCCACGTCGAGTTGTTCTCCGCGCCGGCCTCGCAGTCGAACCACGGGCCGGGGGTGCGGGTCTCGAAGTCCCACTCGTTGTAGTTCGCGTTGGGGCCGTGGCAGTACGGCCAGCCGCCGTTCATCGGCTCGGTCGTGAGCTGCCACTCGACGTAGCCCATGGGGCCACGGTCGGGGTTGGCGTTCGCCGCGTCGGGGCCGTAGTCGCCCCACACGAGCGCACCGGACTCGACGTCGTAGTCGATCCGGAAGGGGTTGCGCACCCCCGTCACGTAGATCTCCTCGCGCACCAGGTCCTCGGAGCCCTCGTACTGCGGGTCGTCGAACAGGTTGCCCTCGGGGATCGTGTACGTGGTGCCGGGGCCGACCTCGGCGTCGGCGGGGATGTCCTCGATCGGGTTGATCCGCAGGATCGAGCCGCGCAGGTCGTTCGTGTTGCCCGCGCCGCGGCGGCTGTCGAAGCCGGGGTTCATGCGGGGCGCGTTGTTGTTCGGGGCGTACCCGTCGGCGCCGGGAGCGCTGGCCGGCGTGTTGTCACCGGTCGACAGGAAGAGGTTGCCCTCGTCGTCCCACGCCATGTCCGCGCCGACGTGGCAGCACTGCCCGCGCTGGGTGTCGACCTTGAGGATCGCGCGCTCGCTGTCGAGGTCGAGCGTGCTGTTCTCGGCGTCCCACGTGAACCGCGAGAGCTGGTTGTAGCCGAGCCACCGGTCCCAGTAGCTCTCGTCCTCCCCCGCCGGGAGCGAGTTCGGCGCGCTCCCCTGCGGCGTCGTGGTGGGGTACTCCACACCCGTCGCCGAGGTGCCCTCCATGACGCGCGGCGCGTACACGAGGTAGACGTACCCGTTCTCCTCGAAGTCGGGGTCGAGCGAGATGCCCTGGAGCCCGTCCTCCGAGTTCGCGTACACGTCGAGCTTCGCGATCTGGGTGGTCTGCCCCGTCGCGGGGTCGGTGAGGCGGACGACACCGTCACGCGCGGTGTGCAGCACGCGCGAGTCCGGCAGCACGGCGAGGTCGATGGGCTCGCCGACGTCCTTGGTGAGCAGGATCTTCTCGTAGTCGTTCCAGTCGATCTCGGCCGCCGCGTCCTGCGCGGCTGCCGCCTCCTCCCCGTGACCGGGATGAGCGCTCACACCGCTCACGGAGAGGGGTACCAGCAACGCGGCGGCCAGCGCCGCGGCGGCACCTCGGGCGAGCCTGCGACGGCTCGTGGATGGTCTGCGCACAACGTCCTCCCTGACGTGGTTCTGCCGTGGTCCCCGGCCAGCAGCGCGACGCCTGTGCTCGACGCCGCGTCCTTCGACGATCTCCGCTGATCGGTCGACCCCGTTGGGCTGCGGGCCTCGACGGCGAGGCCCCCGTGCGACGGGCGGACCCGAGCCCGCCCGCGCACTGCGCTCGACCCTACGGCGGACTTTCGCTCGTGCCAAGTCAGAAGTCGGAAAGTGAGACCAAAAGTTGCGCCGTGATGCTTACCAAAGTGGTGGGGAATCGTGCCGCGCCGCACACCCCGGCCCGACTCAGTCCACCCGCAGGCCCACGGTCGCGCCGCGCGCGACGGGCCGCAGCTCCACGCCGGGCAGCTCCGGCGAGCGCGCGAGGAAGTCGCGCAGCGGGCTGCGGAACACGCCGTAGTCGTCGTGGTGGATCGGCACGACGAGCGGCACGCCCACGCGCCGGACCAGGTCGGCGCCCTGCACGTCGTCCATCGTCACGGTCCGGCCGAGGATGCGCGTCCCGCCCAGGTGCGCGACGACCGAGTCCAGGTGCGGGAACGCGCGCGCGACGACGTCGACGTGGTCGCCCGTGAGCGTGTCGCCCGTGACGTAGACCTGGGTCTCGCGCCGCCCGTCCACGCGATGGGTGTAGACGGTGCCCATGACCTCCGGCAGGAGCGCGCGCAGGAACCCGCGCGCGTGGATCGCCGGCACGGACTCGACCTCCAGGGTCTCGGAGCCGGAGCGGAACGTCTCCACCGTGCCCGTCGGCATGCCCACGGTCGCGAAGTGGTGGCGCGCGAGGCGCCGCGCCGCGGACGGCGTCGTGAGGAGCGGCACCTGGCGCGTGAGGCCGCGGCGTGCGACGCGGTCGAAGTGGTCCCCGTGCAGGTGGGACAGGACGACCGCGTCGAGCGGGGGCAGGTTCGCCGGGCCGAGCGCGGGCTCGGTGCGGCGGCGGGACGCGAGGCCCTTGCCGAGGTAGGCCCACTGGCCGCGGTGCAGGAAGTTCGGGTCGGTGAGCACCGTGAACCGGCCGAACCGCAGGAGCGACGTCGCGGTGCCGCCGAACGTGAGCGTGGCGCTCGCACGCCCGGTCACGGCTCCCCCAGCCCTTCGAGGTGGACCGCCTTGCGTACCGTGAGCTCGTCGAGCAGGTCCGGCCCGTACCCCGCTCCCCCGCCGCTGCCGCGGCGCGGGTCGGCGGAGCCGCCGGGCGCGCCGCCGAACACGGCGTTCACCTTGACCGTGCCGACGTCGAGCACGTCCGCCGCGCGCAGCGCGTGGTCGAGCGAGGGCGTGAGCACCGTCGCCGCCAGCCCGTACGCGGACGCGGACGCGCGGCGCAGGCCCTCCTCGAAGTCGGCGACCCGCACGACCGGGGCGACGGGACCGAACGTCTCGACCGTGAGCAGGTCGACGTCGTCGGGGCACCGGTCGAGCACCGTGGGCGCGAAGAACGAGCCGGGGCGCTCGATCCGCCGCCCGCCCGTGACGAGGCGCGCGCCCGCGTCGAGCGCCCCCTGCACGTGCGCCTCGACGACGGCGAGCTGGTCGGCGTCGACGAGCGGGCCCAGCGTCGTCGCGGCGTCCGCGGGGTCGCCCACGACGACGTCCTCCTCGACGATCCGCGCGAGCTCGGCGACGACGGCGTCGGCGACCTCCTCGACGACGTACGCCCGCTCGACGGCCGTGCACAGCTGGCCGCCGTTGGTGAACGCGCCGGTCGCGATCTGCCGCGCGGCGAGCACCGGGTCGACGCCCGCGTCCACGACGAGCGGGTCCTTGCCGCCGTTCTCGAGCAGCACCTTCGCCCCGCGCGCGCCGGCGACCGCGGCGATGCGCCGCCCGGCCGCGGTCGAGCCGACGTGCGCGACGAGCGCGACGTCGTCGTGCGCGACGACCGCCTCGCCCGTCCGGCCGTCACCGCTGACGACGCGCAGGACGTCCGGCGGGAGCGCGCCCGCGACGAGCCCCGCGAGGCGCACCCCGGGGGCGTCGCTGCGCTCCGACGGCTTGTGCACCACGGTGTTGCCGGTGACGAGCGCCGCGGCGAGCAGCCCGGCGGCCGCCGGGTAGGGGTCGTTCCACGGCGTGATCACGGCGACGACGCCGCGCGGCTCGCGGCGCACGACGTCGAGCGCGGCGGGGTCGCCCGCGAGCACCCGGCCCGCACGACCGAGGCCCGCGACCGCCGCCTCGTCGAGCAGGTCGGCCGCGACCTCCGCGGACGCCCGGGCCTCGTGCTCGAGCCGTCCCGTCGTCGCGCGC
>NZ_JAAFAN010000019.1:0-60284 GCF_010287905.1 Cellulosimicrobium composti | reverse complement strand
CCGCCCCCCCCCCCCCCCCGGGCCCCCCCCCCCCCCCCCCCCCCCCCGGGGGGGGGGCGCCCGGGCCCCCCCCCCCCCGGGGGGGGGGGCGGGGGGGGGGGCGCCCCCCCCCCCCCCCCCCCCCCCCCCCCCCGCCGGGGACCTCGCGGCCGGGGCCGCGCCGGGTCACCCGGCGAGGCGGAAGACCTGCTCCTCGACGTCGGCACCCACCCCGGGCGCGTAGGACGTCTCGCGGCCGACCTCGACGAACCCGGCCCGGCGCAGCACCGTGGCCGAGCCGACGTTGTGGGCGGCGACCCGCGCCACGAGCGGCCGCTCGCGTTCGACCTCGAGGAACGCCGTCAGCGCGGCCGAGGCGATCCCGCGCCCCCAGCGGTCGGGGTCGACCCAGTACGTCACCTCGCGCTCGCCGTCCATGGTGAAGCTCCCGACCGTCGCCACGAACGTCCCCGCGTGCTCGACGGCCAGGACGGTGCACGACGGGTCGCTGCGGATGCGCGCGTAGTGCTCGTCGAACGCCGCCCGGTCCGACGGGTCGGACCGCGTGAACGCCGCGAGCGCGACCGCGGCCGGGTCCTGCTCCCACGTGAAGAGGCGGTCCAGGTCGTCGTCGACGAGACCGCGGAGTCGGATATCCATGCGGCGGACGCTAGCGCCGGCGTCCCACACGCCGCCCGGGCTGCGGGCGTCTACGAGGCCGCGCGCTCGACGAGCCGGGCGAGCCGCTCCCAGGCGTCGTCGTCCAGGGCGGTGAGGGCGTACGCGGTCGGCCACAGCCCGGAGTCGTCGTCGAGGTGCGCGTCGGCGCTGAACCCGAACGTCGAGTAGCGCTCCTTGTCCATCCGGCCGCTGCGGAAGAAGCACACGACCTTCCCCTTGCGCGCCCACGCCGGCTGCCCGTAGTACAGCCTCGGCGCCAGGTCCGGCGCGACGCGCGCGACGAGCGCGCGGACCCGCTCCGCGAGCGCGCGGTCCTCCTCGGGCATCTCCGCGATCCTGGCCAGCACGTCCGCCTCGTCGGCGGCCGCCTTGTTCCCCCGCCCGGTCTTCGCCTGCTTCCTCAGCTCGCTCGCGCGCTCCTGCATCGCGGCGCGCTCCTGCTCGGAGAACCCCGCCCCGGCCGTGCTCCTGCGGTCGGACGTCGTCGCCATCGTGCTCGCCTCCCGTGGTCCTGTGGTTGCCATCTCGACGGTAGCCAGACCGTCGCGCGCCGGCTTCTCGGATCCTGACCTCTCCCGGCGCGCGGGGCCGTCGGCGCCGACCGCTCCTCGACGCACGACCCTGGCGCCGTCCCGCAGAATGGGCCGGTGAGCACCTCCCGAACCCCGCGCGTCCGTGCGTCCGAGCTCGTCGGCCGTGGCTGGCTCAACACCGGCGGCCGCGACCTGACCCTCGCCGACCTGCGCGGCAAGGCCGTGATCCTCGACTTCTGGACCTTCTGCTGCGTCAACTGCCTGCACGTGCTCGACGAGATGCGCGAGCTGGAGGAGAGGTACCGCGACGTGCTCGTCGTCGTGGGCGTGCACTCGCCGAAGTTCGAGCACGAGGCGGACCCTGTGGCGCTCGCGGCGGCCGTCGAGCGGTACGAGGTGCACCACCCGGTGCTCGACGACCCGGAGCTCGTCACGTGGTCGGCGTACGCGGCGCGCGCGTGGCCGACGCTCGTCGTCATCGACCCCGAGGGCTACGTCGTGGCGCAGATGGCGGGGGAGGGGCACGCGTCCGCGATCGCCGCCCTCGTCGAGGAGCTCGTCGCGGAGCACGACGCGAAGGGCACGCTGCACCGCGGCGACGGCCCGTACGTGGCGCCCGCGCCGTCGTCGGGCACGCTGCGCTTCCCCGCGAAGGCGGTCGAGCTGCCCGGCGGTAACCTCCTCGTCGCGGACGCCGGGCACCACGCCCTCGCCGAGCTTCTGCCCGACGGCGAGACCCTCGTCCGGCGCATCGGGTCCGGCGAGCGCGGGCTCGCCGACGGCGGCCCGGGCGACGCGCGGTTCGCCGAGCCCAACGGGCTGTGCCTCGTCCCGGACGAGCTGCGGCCGTCGCTCGGCTACGACGTGCTCGTCGCCGACACGGCCAACCACGCGCTGCGCGGGGTGCGGCTCTCGGACGGGGCCGTGACGACGGCCGCGGGCACGGGCGAGCAGTTCATGGTCGGCGGGGTCGAGAACGTCGTGCTGCGGGACGTGAGAGACGGCGCGCTCGTCGTCACCGGCCACGACGCGGTCGCCCCGGGCGGGCGGTACCCGGCGCTCGACGTGCGGCTCTCGTCGCCGTGGGACGTCGCGTGGTCCCCGGACCTCGCGGCGTTCGTCGTCGCGATGGCGGGGAACCACACGCTGTGGGCGTTCGACGGCGAGCAGGGCTCGATGACCCACCTCGCGGGGACGATGAACGAGGGCCTGGAGGACGGGCCGGGGGAGTCGACGTGGTTCGCGCAGCCCTCCGGCCTGGCCGTCGCGACCGACGGCGCGATCTGGGTCGCGGACGCCGAGACGTCGGCGCTGCGCCGCGTGACCCCGGTGGACGGTGCGGCCGTCGAGGTGCGGACCGCCGTCGGGCAGGGGCTGTTCGACTTCGGCCACCGCGACGGCCCGGCCGAGCAGGCGCTCATGCAGCACCCGCTCGGCGTCGCGACGCTCCCGGACGGGAGCGTCGTCGTCGCCGACACCTACGACGGCGCGCTCCGGCGGTTCGTGCCCGCTGACGGGGACGCCGGGAGCGTCGGGGACGACACCTCGGGGACGCGGATCGCCGGCGAGGTCACGACCCTGGCGACGGGCCTCGCGGAGCCGAGCGGCGTCGTCGTGCAGGTGGGGGAGGGGCCGGACGGCGAGCCGCAGGTCCACCTGCTCGTCGTGGAGTCCGCGGCCCACCGCCTGACGCGCGTCGCGCTCCCGGCGTCGCTCGCGGGCGAGGTGCTCGACGGTGGCGCGCACCGCACGCAGCGCCCCGTCACCGACATCGGGGCCGGGCCGCTGTGGCTCGACGTCCCGTTCGCCCCGGCGCCGGGGCAGAAGCTCGACGACCGGTTCGGCCCGTCGACGGAGCTGCGCGTGAGCGCGACGCCGCCCGAGCTGCTGCTGTCCGGGGAGGGCGCGGGCGTCGAGCTCGGCCGTGACCTCGTCATCAACCCCGAGGTCCGCGAGGGCGTCCTGCACGTGACCGCGCGTGCGGCGTCGTGCGACGTCGTCCCGCTCGGCCCCGACGGCGAGCCCGACCCCGACGTGTTCCCCGCGTGCCACCTCGCGCAGCAGGACTGGGGCGTGCCGGTCCGGGTCGTCGACCGCGGCGAGCCCGGGGACGTCCCCGCGCTCACGCTCCCGCTGCGAGGCTGACCGTCAGCCCCAGGTGAGCAGCTCCTCGCCGTGCGCGGCCCACGCGCCGATCTCGGCGAGCGACGTCACGTCGTCCGGCGCCGCCTCGAGCGCGACGACCGGGCACACGGCCGACCGCCCGCCGTCGCGCACCGCCTTCGGGTCCCACGAGACGAGCACCGTGCCGCGCTCCACGTGGTCGCCCTGCGCGACGTGCGTCGTGAAGCCCTCGCCGCCGAGCTGCACGGTGTTGATGCCGAGGTGCACGAGCACGGCGCGCCCGTCGTCGTGCTGGACGACGAACGCGTGGGGGTGCAGCTTGACGACCGTGCCGGTGATCGGCGCGACGGCCTCGCCGCCCTGCGCGTCGTCCGGCTCGACGGCGAGGCCGGGCCCGACGAGGCCGGCGGAGAACACGGGGTCGTCGACGTCGCGGACGTCGACGACGGTGCCCGTCACGGGCACGAGCACCGTGAGCGGCGCGGCCATCAGCGCAGGTCCTCGATGTCGGAGGCGATGTTGTCGGCGTCCGGCCCCACGATCACCTGGATCGCGGCGCCCGACCGCACGACGGCGACCGCGCCGGCCGCGGTGAGGGCGGCGTCGTCGACGAGGGCCGGGTCCTCGACCTCGACGCGCAGGCGCGTGATGCACGCCTCCAGGTCGACGACGTTCTCGTCGCCGCCGAGGCCTCGGAGGATCTGCTCTGCCTTGCTCACGGGTGCTCCTCGTGGTCCGGTCCCGGCCGGTGCCGGGTCAGGTGTGCCGACCGGCAGCCGTGCCGGTCGGGGTGCGCGGTGCGCGGGTCGGGGTGCCGCCGGTCGGCGGCGGGGTGGTGCGGCGGGTGCGTCACATGAGGTCGGCGAGGTCGGACGCGATCGTGTCGACCTGCGGGCCGACGACGACCTGCACGACCCGGCCGTTGACCATGACGCCGAACGCTCCGGCGCGGCGCAGCAGCGCGGCGTCGACGAGCGCGGGGTCCTTGACGAGCGATCTCAGCCGCGTGGTGCACGGGTCGATCTCGTCGATGTTCGCGACCCCGCCGAGCCCGGCCAGGATCGTCGCGGCGCGCTCCGCGTCGGACTGTGTCATCGGTCGTTCCCTTCGGTCGCCCGTGCCGGGACGGGCACGGGGGCGAGGTGGTCGGTCGGCGCGGTCTCGGGGGTCTGCGCGGCGGTCGCGGGGGTCGGGTCGCTCGCGGCGGAGCGCGGCACGAGCGTGGGGCGGGCCTCGCGCAGCGGCACGAACACGCTGTACCGGTCGCCGCGGTAGCTCGACCGGGAGTACATGAGCGGCGCGTCGCCCGCGAACGTGCGGCGCACGGTGCGCATGACGGCGCGCGACGCGCGCAGGTCGAGCAGCTTGAGCTCCTGGACCGTCGCGTCCGACGCCGTGATGGTGTCCTCGCCCCAGGTCGGCGCCAGCCCGCGCTCGCGCAGCGCCCCGTACAGGCTCTCGGGCACGCCGTCGTCGAGCAGGTCGGGCGCGAGGTCGACGGGGATCCACGCCTCCTCGACGCTCATGGGCGAGCCGTCGGCCGTGCGCAGTCGCACCACGTGGTGCATGGGGTCGCCCGTGGCGCGGCCGAGCGACTCGGCGACCGACGCGGGCGCCGGCACGGTGCCGGCCTCCAGGACCTCCGCGCCCGGCTCCATGCCGCGGCGTCGGGCCTCCTCGCCGAACGTCGTCAGGCGCATCTCGAAGTCCGCGCGTGGCGGCGCGACGAAGGTGCCCCGCCCCTGCGCGCGCTCGAGCAGGCCCTCGGTGACGAGCGCGTCGATCGCCTGGCGCACGGTCATGCGCGAGACGCCGAACTTCTCGGTGAGGCTGCGCTCGGACGGGACCGCGTCGCCCACGGACAGCTCGCTCGCCACGAGGTCGGCGAGGTACGCGCGCACCGTGAGGTACTTGTGCTCGCTCGCCCGGGATCGTGACCTGCTCATCGTCGTGCCGCGTCCTCGTCCTGTCGTCGGTCCTGTGGTCGTGCCCGGCCGTCGTCGGCCGCCCTGCTCCGGTGCCTCGTTGTCCACGCGTGCATTCTCCGCCGTGCGACCTGCGACGACGCAGGCGCGAAGCCGCCCGTGTGTCCCCCGTCACCTCCGGGGGTTGACACATCATGAGGTCTAGACCACTCTTCCTGCAAGTGGTCCAGACAACCTGGACCGGGACTCCGGAGCGACGGCCCACGGCCGTTCCCAGTCGACCTCGTCGCGCCCGGAGACCGGCAACGACGCCGCCCGTACGACGTCGCGCCACAGCCGTCACGACGCACCTCGGCCTGCGCCCCAGGCCCACCCAGGAGGAGACCGACATGACCACCGTCGCCGAACCGACGAGGACGAAGCGGGGGGTGCCCGGCTTCGCGCAGCTCCAGCGCGTCGGGCGCTCGCTCATGCTGCCCATCGCGTCCTTGCCCGCCGCCGCGCTCCTGCTGCGGCTCGGGCAGCCCGACATGCTCGGCGCGGACGGCGTGGCCGGCACGTTCGCGTGGATGCAGCCCGTCGCCGACGTGCTCAACGCCGCGGGCAGCGCGCTCTTCAACAACCTGCCGATCATCTTCGCGCTCGGCGTCGCCGTCGGGTACGCGAAGAAGGCCGACGGGACCACGGGTCTCGCGGCCCTCATCGGCTACCTCGTGTTCTCGGGCGTCAGCGACTCCCTCTCCCCGTACGTGCTCGGGAAGGCCGCCGAGGGCGAGACGCAGGAGCTCATCAACTACGGCGTGCTCGGCGGCATCGTCATCGGCCTCACGGCCGCCCTGCTGTACCAGAGGTACTACCGGATCAAGCTGCCCCCGTACCTCGCGTTCTTCGGCGGCCGGCGGTTCGTGCCGATCGTGACGGCCGGTGCCTCGGTGCTCATCGCCGTGGTCGGCGCCCTGGTCTACCCGGCCTTCGACTGGCTCATCAACGAGCAGATCGGCGGGTTCGTCACCGGCTCGACGATCCTCGGCGCGTTCATCTTCGGCACGCTCAACCGCCTGCTCCTGCCGATCGGCCTGCACCACCTGCTCAACTCGCTGCCCTGGTTCCAGTTCGGCGAGTACACGACGGCCGACGGGAACGTCGCGCACGGCGACATCTTCCGGTTCCTCGCGGGTGACCCCACCGCGGGCACGTTCCTCACCGGGTTCTTCCCCATCATGATGTTCGCCCTCCCGGCCGCGGCCCTCGCGATCGTCCACACCGCCAAGCCGGCCCAGCGCAAGGTCGTCGCGGGCATCATGGGCTCGGCCGCGCTCGTCTCGGTCGTCACGGGCGTCACCGAGCCCCTCGAGTTCGCGTTCGTCTTCGTCGCCTACCCGCTGTACGTCATCCACGCGATCCTCACCGGCACGTCGCTCGCCCTCGTCAACGCGCTCGGGATCCGCGACGGGTTCGGCTTCTCCGCGGGAGCCATCGACTACCTGCTGAACTTCCGCATCGCCGAGATGCCGCTCCTGCTCATCCCCATCGGGCTCGGCTACGCGGTGGTCTACTACGTGCTCTTCCGGTTCGTCATCACCCGGTGGAACCTGCGGACGCCCGGGCGCGAGGACGACACGGACGGCACCGCCGCGGGCGCGGAGGGCGCCGGTACCGGGGCCGCGGGTGCGGCCGACACCCCGGCGTCCGACCGGCCGGAGCCCGCGACCGGCGACGTCGCGACCACGGACGCCGCGGAGCCCGGCACACCGAGCCGGGCCGGCGCGTCCGGCGGGGGCGCCGCGTGACCGTCGCCGACGGCGCGACGCGCGCACCCGCGCGGGTCTCCGACCCGGGGCTGACCGGCGTGCCGGTCAGCCCCGGGCGGGGCGCGGGCGCCGTCGTGCGGATGCCCGACCCGGTGCCCGAGCCCGACCCGGCACCGCTCGCCGCCGACGCCTCGGACGCCGACGTCGACCTCGCGGTGACGCAGGTGCTCGCCGCGGTCACGACCGTCCAGGAGGACCTCACCGCGCGCGCCGCGCGCGCCGAGGGGACCGCGGCGGAGGTGCTCGGGGTGACGGCCGCGATGGCGGCGGACCCCGCCCTGGCGCGCGACGCCGTCGGGCGCGTGCGCGAGCAGCGGTCCACGCCCGCGCGCGCCGTGTGGGACGCGGCGGGCGTCGTGGTGGGCCGGCTGGAGGCGCTGGGCGGGCTCATGGCCGAGCGTGCGCGCGACGTGCGCGACGTGCGCGACCGCATCGTCGCGACGCTGCTCGGCCTGCCCGCTCCCGGAGTGCCCGACCCCGGGCACGGGTTCGTCCTCGTCGCGGACGACCTCGCGCCCGCGGACACCGCGCAGCTCGACCCCGCGCACGTGCTCGCCGTCGTCACGCGGGGCGGCGGCCCGACGTCGCACACCGCGATCCTGGCGCGCGCCCTCGGCATCCCGGCGGTCGTCGCGGTCGAGGGCGCGCTCGCGCTGCGCGACGGCGAGACCGTCCTCGTGGACGGCGGTCGCGGCACGGTCGAGCGCGACCCGTCGCCCGCGGACGTGGCCGCCGCCCGCGCGGCCCGCGGCGCCCGGGCGGAGCGGCGCCGGTTCGACGGCGAGGGGCGCACGGCGGACGGCCGCCGCGTCGAGCTGCTCGCGAACGTGGCGTCCGGGCAGGACGCGCGCGACGCCGCGGCCGCCGGCGCCGAGGGCGTGGGCCTGTTCCGGACCGAGGTGTGCTTCCTCGGCCGGACCGTCGAGCCGACCGTCGACGAGCAGGTCGCGGCCTACCGCGACGTGCTTGCCGCGTTCCCCGGCCGCAAGGTCGTGGTCCGCACGCTCGACGCGGGCGCGGACAAGCCGCTCCCGTTCGTCACGCCGGACGCCGAGCCGAACCCGGCGCTCGGCGTGCGGGGCCTGCGAACGGCGCGCCGGCACCCCGAGGTGCTCGACCGGCAGCTCACCGCGATCGCGCGCGCCGCCGAGGCCGAGGCGGCCGACGTCTGGGTCATGGCGCCCATGATCGCGACGCCGGACGAGGCGGAGGCGTTCGTCGCGCTGTGCGCGGACCACGGCCTCGCCACGGCGGGCGTCATGGTCGAGGTGCCCGCGGCGGCGCTCGGCGCGCGGTGGGTGCTCGCCAGGGCGGTGTTCGCGAGCATCGGCACAAACGACCTCACGCAGTACACGATGGCCGCGGACCGCGAGGTCTCCGACCTCGCGCGGCTCTCGACGGCGTGGCAGCCGACGGTGCTCGCGCTCGTCGGGGCCACCGGGTCCGGGGCGGCGCTCAACGGTCGCCCGCTCGGCGTGTGCGGCGAGGCCGCGGCGGACCCGGTCCTCGCGCCGGTGCTCGTGGGGCTGGGCGTGACGTCGCTGTCGATGACGCCGCGCGCGCTCGCGGACGTCGCGGCGGTGCTCGCGGCGACGACGTCGCAGGAGTGCGAGGAGCTCGCGTTCCTCGCGCTCCAGCAGCCCACGCCCGACGCCGCGCGCGCGGCGGTGCGCGCGCGGCTCCCCGTCCTGGACGAGCTCGGCCTCTGACGACCGTCGACGCCGGACCGGGGTGCCCGCCCCGCGCCGTGCGCACCGGCAGCGCCGTGCGCACGCCGTGGGGCGGGCGTCGCCGTCAGGCGACCTCGGTCTGCTCCAGGAAGGTCGCGAGCGCGTCGATCGACGCGCTCGCGTCGTCGCCGTCGGAGTCGGTCGAGAGCACGACCTCGTCCCCGGCGCTCACGCCCAGCGTCATGACGCCGAGGATGCTGGCCGCCTCGACGGGCTCCGCCCCGGGCTTGGCGATGCGCACGGGCGCCGGCTGGGCGGCGGCCGCCTTGACGAAGAGGGCGGCGGGTCGGGCGTGAAGACCTTCGGTGATCGCGACGACGACGGCACGGTCCATGGGTGCTCCTTGGGCAGACAAGTGGTCTGGACCAGTGCATCCTAGGGGATCGAGCGCCGGAAGGGGAGGGTCACGGGGCCCGGACCTCCCCGGACCTCACACGTCGCGCGCGACCCGGACGCCGCCCCGGCGGTCGAGCGTCGACCGCGCCGCCGCGAGCCGCGCGATCGGCACGCGGTACGGCGAGCACGACACGTAGTCGAGGCCGATCTCGTCGAACAGCGCGACGGACGCCGGGTCGCCGCCGTGCTCGCCGCAGACCCCGGCGTGGAGCCCCGGGCGGGCGCGACGCCCGCGCTCCAGCCCGATCTGCACGAGCTCGCCGACCCCGTCGCGGTCGACCGTCGCGAACGGGTTCGCGTCCACGACCCCGGACTCCAGGTAGGCGGTGAGGAACGACCCCTCCGCGTCGTCGCGCGAGATGCCGAGCGTCGTCTGCGTGAGGTCGTTGGTGCCGAACGAGAAGAACTCCGCGTGCTCCGCGACCCGGTCCGCGACGAGCGCCGCGCGCGGCAGCTCGATCATCGTCCCCACCGCGTACGGCAGCGGCTCGTCCGCGCCCGCGAGCTCCTCGGCCATCGTCGCGTCGACGACCTCGCGCATGCGCCGCAGCTCCTCGGCGAACCCGACGAGCGGCACCATGATCTCCACGCGCGGGTCGTGCCCCGCGGCACGCACGGCGAGCGCGGCGCGCGCGACCGCCCGCACCTGCATCGCCGCGATCGGGGGATGCAGGAGCGCGAGCCGCACGCCGCGCGTACCGAGCATGGGGTTCATCTCGCTCAGCCGCCGCACCTGGGCGAGGAGGCGGCGCGCCGCGGCGAGCCGGGCCGTCGTCTCGCCCCCGCCGGCCGCGGCGGCCCAGCCCTCGAAGACGGCGTCCGTCCCGTGCAGCGGGGCACCCGTGTCCCCGACCTCGTCCTCGAGCCGCTGGACCACGAGCGACTGCTCGACGAGGTCGGGCAGGAACTCGTGCAGCGGCGGGTCGAGCAGGCGGATCGTCACGGGCAGGCCCGACATCGCGGTGAGGATCTCCTCGAAGTCGGCCTGCTGCATGGGGAGCAGGCGGTCGAGCGCGGCGGCGCGCTCGGCGTCGGACTCCGCGAGGATCATCTCGCGCACCACGGGCAGGCGGTCCGGCGCCATGAACATGTGCTCCGTGCGGCACAGGCCGATGCCCTCCGCGCCGAGCTCGCGCGCCTTCGCGGCGTCCTCGCCCGTGTCCGCGTTCGCCCGCACGCCGAGGCGGCGCACGTCGTCCGCCCAGCCGAGCACGGCGCGGAAGTCGTCCGTGACCTGCGGCGGCACGAGCGGCAGCGCGCCGAGGTAGACGTCGCCCGTCGTCCCGTCGAGCGTGATCGTGTCGCCCTCGGCGAGCACGTGGTGGCCGACCATGACGCGGCGCGCGTCCGCGTCGATCCGCAGCGCGCCCGCCCCCGCGACGCACGGCTTGCCCATGCCGCGCGCCACGACGGCCGCGTGCGACGTCATGCCGCCGTGCGCCGTGAGCACGCCCTGCGCGGCGATGACGCCCGCGATGTCGTCCGGGTTCGTCTCCCACCGCACGAGCACGACCGCCTCCCCGGCCTTCCCGCGCTCGGCCGCCGTCTCGGCGTCGAGCACGACGCGCCCGACGGCGGCCCCCGGCGACGCGTTGAGCCCGCGCGTCAGCGGGGTCGCGCCGTGGCCGGGGTCGAGCGCCGGGTGCAGGAGCTGGTCGAGCTGGGCGGGGTCGAGCCGCCGCAGCGCGGTCTCCCGGTCGATCACGCCCTCGTCGACGAGCTCGCGCGCCACGCGCAGCGCCGCCTGTGCGGTGCGCTTCCCGGTGCGGGTCTGCAGGAGGTAGAGGGCGCCGTCGTCGACCGTGAACTCGATGTCCTGCATGTCGCCGTAGTGCTGCTCGAGCCGGTCCATCGTGGCGCGCAGCTCACGGAACGCGTCGGGCAGCACGGTCTCCATCTCGGCCAGCGGCCGGGGCGTGCGGATGCCCGCGACGACGTCCTCGCCCTGCGCGTCCACGAGGAACTCGCCGTAGAGCTCCTTGGCGCCGGTCGCGGGGTTCCGCGTGAAGCACACGCCCGTGGCGGACGTCGCGCCCTTGTTGCCGAACACCATCTGCATGACGTTGACGGCGGTGCCGAGGTCGTCGGGGATGCCGTTCGCCTTCCGGTACACCGCCGCGCGCGGGTTGCCCCACGACGCGAACACCGCGTCGACCGACCGGCGGAGCTGCTCGCGCGGGTCCGTCGGCAGGTCCTCGCCCGTGTGCTGCCGCGCGACCGCGCGGAACGTCGCGACGAGCCCCCGCAGATCGTCCGCGTCGAGGTCCGTGTCCTGCGCGACGCCGCGGCGCGCCTTGAGCGCGTCGAGCTCGTCCGCGAACGCGTGCGCGGGCACGCCCTCGACGACCTCGCCGTACATCTGCACGAACCGGCGGTACGAGTCCCACGCGAAGCGCGGGTTGCCCGACTCCGCGGCGAGCCCCTCGACGGACTCGTCCGAGATCCCGAGGTTGAGGATCGTGTCCATCATCCCGGGCATCGACACCACCGCGCCCGACCGCACCGACACGAGCAGCGGGCGCTCGCGCGCGCCCAGGCGCCGGCCGGTGCGCTGCTCCAGCGCGTCGAGGTGCGCGAGCACCTCGTCCCACAGCCCCTCGGGCCACGACCCGCCGCGCTGCATCGCCGCGACGCACGCCGCCGTCGTCACGGTGAAGCCGTCCGGGACGGGCACGCCGATGCGCCGCATCTCCGCGACGCCCGCGCCCTTGCCGCCGAGCAGGGCGCGCATGTCGGCGCGGCCCTCCGCGAGGTCGTAGACGTACCGGTCGCTCATGGCTCCTCCTCGTGGTCGGTGGCCGCAGGGTCGGCGGTCGCACGGTCCGTGGTGCCGGGGTCGGCGTCGGGGGCGAGGGCGCGGCGGCGCGCGGCGACGAGCTCGACGACCCGCCCCGCGGCCTCCTCGAGCGCGAGCGCCGTCGTGTCGAGGACGGGGCACCCCAGGCGGCGCTGGAGGCGCGAGACCTCGTCGAGCTCGTCGTGGATGCGCGCGAGGTCGGCGTACCCGGACAGCCCCGCCGCGCCCATCGCGTGCACGCGCCGGCGCCGGATCTCCAGGAGCCGCTCGGGGTCGATCGTCAGGCCCACGACCTTCCAGCGCTCCACCTCGAACAGCTCGCGCGGCGGCGCCACCCCGGGGACGAGCGGGATGTTCGCGGTCGGGTAGCCGAGGTACCCGAGGTACATGGACAGCGGCGTCTTGCCCGTGCGCGACGCCCCGACGAGGACGACCTGCGCCTCGTCGAGCCCGTCGGTGAGGTGGCCGTCGTCGTTCGCGACGGCGAACTCCATCGCGTGGATCCGGTCGAAGTAGTCCGCCGCGAGGCCGACCGGCTGCACCACGCGTGCCGGCTGCGCGCCCGTGCGCGCCGTGAACGCGTCGAGCGCGGGGGCGAGGAGGTCGGCGCACGGGACGTCGAGCGCCGCGCACGCGTCGAGCACGCGCGAGCGCAGCGCGTCGTCCACGACCGTGCAGAACACCACGGCCGCCGCCGGGTCGGTACGGAGCTGCGCGACGACGTCGTCCACGCCCTGCGGCGTGTGCAGGCGAGGGTGCCGGACGACCCGGACGTCGTGGCCGGGGAACTGGGCCTGCGTGGCACGCGCGACGCGGGTCCCGGTGTCTCCCGTCGAGTCCGCGACCACGTGGATGTCGATGACGCGCGCCGTCGCCGCCATGGCCCCAGGCTAGGGCGCCCGGCCGGTTCCCCCCAGCCGAACGCCCGCTGGGTGTGGGCCACAGCCGACGGGTCTAGGGTGACCGGCATGTCAGACGCGACGACGCCGCGCGCGGCCTCCCCGGCACCGGGGGAGCCGCCGCGCATCCACGTCACGCTCTCCACGGCGAGCGTCTACCCGCGCAAGGCCCCGTACGCGTTCGAGGCGGCGGCCGACCTCGGGTACGACGGCGTCGAGGTCATGGTGTGGTCCGACGAGACGACGCAGGACGCCGCGGCGCTGCGCCGGCTCTCCGCCGAGCACGACGTCCCGATCCGCAGCATCCACGCGCCCACGCTGCTCGTGAGCCAGCGCGTGTGGGGCCGCTCGCCCGGGCCCAAGCTGCGACGCTCCGTCGAGCTCGCGCAGGAGGTAGGGGCGAGCACGGTCGTCGTGCACCCGCCCTTCCGGTGGCAGTACCGCTACGCGCGCGAGTTCGAGGACCTCGTCGGCGAGCTCGACGAGACCGAGGGCGTGACCATCGCCGTCGAGAACATGTACCCGTGGCGCAGCCGCAAGCGCGAGATGCAGGCGTACCTGCCGGGCTGGGACCCGTCCGAGCACGGGTACGAGCACGTCACGCTCGACCTGTCCCACGCCGCCGTCGCGCAGCAGGACGCGCTCGAGCTCCTCGACGTGTTCGACGGCCGGCTCGCGCACGTGCACCTCGCCGACGGGTCGTCGTCGATCACCGACGAGCACCTCGTCCCGGGGCGCGGCGACCAGCCGTGCGACCGGGTGCTCGGCGAGCTCGTGCGGCGCGGCTGGTCGGGGGACGTCGTCGTCGAGATCTCGACGCGCCGCGCCCGCACGGCCGCGGAGCGCCGCGAGGACCTCGCCGCGTCGCTGTTCTTCGCGCGCACGTACCTCACGCCCGGGCCGCACCCGGGCTACGCGCCGCCGCCCGGGCACCCGCACCGCCACGCCGACGCGTGGGGCGAGGAGGACGCGCGCGACGAGGCGGCCGACGCCGCCGCGGACGCGCCCGGTCCGGTGTGACGCCCGACCTGCCGTAGGCTCGACGGTCGTGGCTCGCGTCAACGGTCTCCTCGCCGACACGACGCCGTTGCGCACCTCCCCGCCGTTCCGCCGCCTGTGGTGGGGGCTCGGGATCTCCAACCTCGGCTCGCAGCTCACGGTCGTCGCCGTCGGGCTGCAGGTCTACGCGCTCACCGGCTCGTCGCTCGCCGTCGGCGTGCTCGGGATCTGCGCGCTCGTGCCGCTCGTCGTGCTCGGCCTCTACGGCGGGGCGCTCGTCGACGCCTACGACCGCCGCAAGGTCGCGCTCGCGGCGTCGACCGCCCTGTGGGTGGTCACGGCACTCATCGCCCTCCAGGCGTGGCTGCACCTCGACTCGGTCGGCGTGCTCTACGCGCTGGTCGCCGCGCAGTCCGCGGCGTTCGCCATCAACAACCCGGCGCGGTCGGCGATCATCCCGCGCCTCGTCGAGCCGCGGCTCCTCCCCGCGGCGAACGCGCTGCAGACGATCGCGTGGAACGTCGCGCTCACCGTGGGCCCGCTGGGCGGCGCGTTCCTCGTCGCGCTGTGGGGCTACCAGGTCGCGTACACGATCGACGCCGTGCTCTTCACGGCCGCGCTGTGGGCGGTGTGGCGCCTGCCGGACATCCCGCCGCTGTCCGCCGACGACGCGCCGGAGCCCGCCCCCGCGGCCCGCCGGCGCCGCGTCGTGGGGTGGCGGTCCGTCGTCGACGGCCTGCGCTACCTCGCGACCCAGCCCAACGTCCGCACGACGTTCCTCGTCGACCTCGCCGCGATGGTGCTCGCGTCGCCGCGCGTGCTCCTGCCCGCGGCGGGCGTCGTGTTCCTCGGGGGCGGGGAGGCGACGACCGGCGTGCTCACCGCGGCGTTCGCCGTGGGCGCCGTGCTCGCGGGCGTGTTCTCGGGAGGGCTCTCGCGCGTGCGGTGGCAGGGCCGCGTCATCGTGTGGGCGATCACGGCGTACGGCCTGTCGATCGTGCTGTTCGGGCTCGTGCTCGTCGGCGTGGGCCCCACCACCCCGACGACGGTCCTCGTGGGCGGCCTCGTCGCGGCGAGCGTCGCGCTCGCGCTCGCGGGCGCGTCCGACGCCGTGAGCGCCGTGTTCCGCCAGACCATCCTGCAGACCGCGACGCCCGACGACATGCGCGGCCGCCTCCAGGGCGTGTTCATCGTCGTCGTCGCGGGCGGTCCCCGCCTCGGCGAGCTCGTGCTCGGCGCGCAGGCCACCTGGGTGGGGGAGGCGTGGGCCGCCGTCGCCGGGGGCGTCGCGTGCGTCGTCGTGCTGTGGCTCGTGGTGCGCGCGCACCGCCGGTTCTGGCGCTACGACGCGCTGCACCCCGAGCCGTAGCCCGCACGGGCGGGGGCGGGCGGAGCCGCCAGGCGCCGTGTCACGGCTCGACCACCGCGGCACCGAGCCGCGCGATGCGCTCGCTGCCCCACGCGCCCAGGGACTCCAGCGCCGTGTTGAGCGCCCTGCCGTGCTCGGTGAGGGAGTACTCGACGCGCGGCGGCACCTCGGGGAAGACCTCGCGCACGAGCAGGCCGTCCGCCTCCATCTCGCGGAGCTGCTGGGCGAGCACCTTGTCGCTCACCCCGGGCAGGCCGCGCTTGAGCTCGGCGTACCGCCGCACGCCGTGGGCGGCGAGCTCCCACAGGACGAGCGACTTCCACTTGCCGCTGACCACGTCCATCGCGGCGTCGAGGCCGCACACGTAGGGGCCGCGGCGCGGCGGGGGTCCCTCCGCGCGCTCACGGACGGCGGCGGTCCTGGTGGTCGTCGTCATCGCTCGCTCCTTCGTCGCCGCACGGGCCGGGGAGGCCCGTGCACGTCCGTGCCCGACCCGCGGGCGCGACCCGCGTGACCTGCACGCTCACCTGGAGGTGAGAACCCCACCTCGACGTGCGTTCTTCCCGGCCGACCGGATGCCGGGGAGGGTGGACCGCGAGGGCATGCCGCCCCGCCGACCAGCACCCGACCCGGAGGACCGATGCCCGACCACCCGCCCGCCGCACCGCAGCCCGTCACCGTCCTCGGTCTCGGCGCCCTGGGCAGCGCGCTCGCCGTCGCGGCCGTCGCCGCCGGCCACCCGACCACCGTCTGGAACCGGACGCCGGGACGCGCCGGCGCGCTCGTCGCGGCCGGCGCCCGCGAGGCGAGGACGGCGCGCGACGCCGTCACCGCGTCGCCCCTCGTCGTCAGCGTCCTGCTCGACCACGAGGCGGTGCACGCCGTGCTCGACCCGGTCGCCGACGCGCTCGCCGGGCGGACGCTCGTCAACCTCACCACGACGACGCCCGAGCAGTCGCGCGAGCTCGCGGCCTGGGCGGCCGACCACGACGTCGTGCACCTCGACGGCGGCGTCATGGCCGTCCCCGCGACGATCGGCGGCCCGGGCTCCGAGATCCTGTACAGCGGGTCGCGCGCCGCGTTCGACGGCGCCCGTCCCCTGCTCGACGCGTGGGGCGCGAGCACCTGGTTCGGCGAGGACCCCGGGCTCGCGCCGCTGTACGACCTGGCGCTCCTCGCGGGCATGTACGCGATGTTCGCGGGCTTCTTCCACGGCGTCGCGATGGTCGGGACCGCCGGGGTGAGCGCGGGCGACTTCGCGCGCCGCGCGGCGCCCTGGCTCGCCGCGATGACGTCCGCGCTCGCCGAGTACGCGGACGTCGTCGACCGGCGCGACTACGCCGGCCCCGGCCAGCAGAGCCTCGCGTTCTCCGACCTCGCCGACCTGGTCCGGGCGAGCGAGGAGGCCGGCCTCGCGACCGACGTCGTCGACGCGGTCCAGGCGCTGGTCCGCCGCCAGGTCGACGCCGGCCACGGCGCCCACGGCTTCGCGCGCGTCGTCGAGAGCATCCGTACCCCAGCACCCGCCACCGCACCCGGAGGAGAAGGATGAGCACCCCCACCCCCGTCACCCTGATCGGCCTCGGCCCGATGGGCCAGGCCATGGTCCGCACGCTCCTGGCCGCGGGTCACCCCGTCACCGTGTGGAACCGCACCCCCTCCCGCGCCGACGCGCTCGTCGCCGAGGGCGCGACGCGCGTCGCGACCCCCGCGGAGGCGGTCGCGGCGAGCGACCTCGTCGTGCTCAGCCTCACCGACTACGCCGCGGCCGACGCCGTCCTCGCCGCGGCGGCCGACGTCCTGCCCGGCCGCACGGTCGTCAACCTCAGCTCCGACACCCCCGGGACGACGCGCCGCGCGGCGCACTGGGTGGCCGACCACGGGGCGACGCTCGTCGTCGGCGGGATCATGGTGCCCGCGCCGCTCGTCGGGACGGCCGCCGCGTACGTCTACTACAGCGGCCCGGAGGCCGCGTTCCGCGCGCACGAGCGCACGCTCGCGACCCTCGGCGCGCCCCGCTACCTCGGCGAGGACCCCGGGCTCGCGCAGCTCCTCTACCAGGCGCAGCTCGACGTCTTCCTCACCGCGCTCTCGGGCGTCGCGCACGCCGCGGCGCTCGCGGAGGCGGCCGGGGTGCCGCCCACGCGGTTCGTCCCCGAGGCGCTGCGCACGCTGGCCGACACGCCCGCGACGGTCGAGAGCGGCGGCGCGGTCGGCGAGGCGTTCGAGACCGGGGTCCACCCCGGAACCCCGAGCACCGCCACCATGATGGGCGCGACCGCGGCGCACGTCCTCGGGGCGAGCGAGGAGCTCGGCGTCGACACGGCGCTGCCGCGCGCCGTCCTGCCCCACTACGAGGCGGCGCTCGCGGCCGGGCACGGACGCGACGACTGGACCGCGATCTTCGAGGTCGTCCGGGCCCCGCGGGAGGCGGACGACGTCCCCTCCGGACGGGTCGAGGCCACCGCGCAGGGCGTCGGCACCACGGCATAGTCTCGACGCGTGGCACCCGCGACGCCGACGACCGAGCCCCCCGTGATCGACCCCGTCGTGCTCGACGACCTGCAGCGCGGCGACGCGTACGACCTCGAGCCGGAGGCCGACCTCGAGGGGTTCGAGATCGCCGACCTCCGGCTCGACCGGCTCGACCTGCACGGCGCGAGCGTGTTCGCCTCGCGGCTCGACCAGGTGCGGGCCGACGAGGCCGACCTGGGCGCGGTGACGTTCACGGAGGTCGTGCTGGAGCGCCTCGACGTGCCCGCGCTGCGCGGGACGCGGGGCCGGTGGCGCGACGTCGAGGTGCGCGGTGCGCGGATCGGCTCGGCCGAGCTCCACGAGTCGTCGTGGAGCGGGGTCCGGTTCGTCGGGTGCAAGCTCGGCTTCGTCAACCTCCGCGGGGCGACGCTGCGGGACGTGCGGTTCACCGACTGCACGGTCGACGAGCTCGACCTCGTCGCGGCCGACGCGCTGCGCGTCGCGTTCGACGGCACGCGCGTGCGCCGCCTCGACGTGCAGTCGTCCACGCTCGCGCACGTCGACCTGCGTGGCGCGGAGCTCGACGAGCTGAGCGGGGTCGGGTCGCTGCGCGGCGCGACGATCGACTCCGCCCAGCTCGCGCGGCTCGCCGCGACGTTCGCGCACAGCCTCGGCGTCACCGTCGAGGACTGACGCCGCGATGCCGCGTGCGAGAGGCGGGGGATAAGGTGCGGCGCGTGACCGCCGCGCCCCGCCCGCACGCCGCACCGCCCGACCCCGCGGGCACCGAGGTGCTCGTCGCGGGCCCCGCGTCGTGGAACCTGCTCGTCCGGCTCGACGAGCTGCCCGCCCCGACGCCGCACACGGTCTTCGCGCGCTCGTCCCACCACGCCGTGGGCGGGACGTCGGCCGGCAAGGCGCTCAACCTCGCGCGGCTCGGGCGCACGGTGCTGCTGCGCACCGTGCTCGGGTCCGACGACGAGGCGGAGCACGTGCGGTCGGTGCTCGCGCGCGAGGGCGTGCGCGTCGTCGAGGAGCCGTCGCCGGACGGGCGCACCGAGAGCCACCTCAACCTCCTCGACGACGACGGCGGGCGGGTCTCCGTCTACCTGCGCGCCCCGGGCGAGGTCCCCGCGACCGGCGCCTCGTGGGACGTGACGACCGCGGCTCTCGACGCCGCGGCCGCCGTCGTCGTGGACCTCGCGGTCCCGGCGCTCCCGGTGCTCGACCTCGCGGTGGCACGCGGGCGCGACGTCTGGGTCGACCTGCACGACTACGACGGCGGGTCGGCGTTCCACCGGCCGTGGGTCGAGGCCGGCACGCACGTCTTCGTCAGCGGGGACCGGCTGCCGGACTGGCGCGGCTTCCTGCGCGCCCGGGTCGACGCGGGCGCGCGGCTCGCCGTGTGCACGCACGGGTCGCGCGGCGCCGTCGCGCTGACGCCCGACGGAGGGTTCGTCGAGGTCCCGGCGGAGCCGGTACCGCGTGTCGTGGACACGAACGGCGCGGGCGACGGCTTCTTCGCCGGGTTCCTCGACGCGCACCTGCGCGGCGCGGACGTCCGCGAGGCGATGCGGGCCGGCGCCCGGCACGCCGCGCTCGTCGTGCAGAGCCCGGACCTCGTGCCCGCCTGACGGGTCCCGGTCAGCGTGCGGACGGTGCCGGCGCAGGCACGGGGGAGACGACCTCCGCCCCGCGCAGCGCGGGCGACGTCGCGGCCCCGCGGTCGCGGGCGCGCCCGGCGAGCGAGAGCGTGAGACCGAGCGCGGCCCACCCGGTGAGCACGAGCCACGGGAACGTGGTGTCGGCGCCGGGGAAGTAGGACAGGTCGCGCAGCAGGGTCGCGGACGCGCCCGGCGGGAACCACTGGCCGACGGCGCCCCACGGGGAGAGCAGGAACTCGACGGGTACGGCCGCGGCGGACAGCGGGTTGGCGACGAGCAGGAACAGCACCAGCCCGGCGGCGAGGCCCGGGCGTCCGAGGAGGCCGACCGCCCCGACGATCGTGGCGCCGATGCCGAGCAGCGCGAGCCCCACGGCGAGCGAGTCGGCGAGGTACGCGCCGTGGAGGCCGCCGAGCCCGTGGAGGAGCCCGGCGACGGCGGGCCCGCCCAGCGCCGCGTAGACGACGATCGCGGTGACCCGGCGCCACGTCCCGGCGACGGTGAGCGACACCACGACGCCGCCGACCAGACCGCCGAGGACGAGCGGGAAGGAGGCCGCGGCGAGCGTGGTGCCCCGGGCGTCGTCGGCGGACAGCGGCACGACGTCGGTGACCGCGACGGTCGGCACGGCGTCGGCGGGAGCGCCCTGAGCGGCCGCGGTGGCGTCGACCTGCGCCTGCAGCGCGGGCTGGAGACCGGCGAGGAGCTGGGCGACGGCGGGGCTCGCGGCCGACGCCGTGAGCACCTCGGGCTCCGGCCCGAGCACGAGCGCCCCGTAGGCGTCGCGGGCCTCGACGAGGTCGACGGCGGCGGCGCGGTCGGCCACCGGGACGAGCTCGACGGCGCCGGGCGCCCTTCCCTCGAGGCCCGCCTGGACCTGTGCGACGACGGCCGGCTCGGCCGCCACGGCGACGGGCAGGTCCCGCGGCTCGGCGGTGACGGACGGCCAGAGGAACGCGAGGACGACGACCGCGACGACGGCGACGAGGCCGACCGCGGTCGCGGCGACGCGTGGCCAGCGGGTCTGCGGGGTGGTGCGGACGGCGGTCATGGTGGCCTCCTAAAACGAATGTTCGTTCTCTTAAGGTCGACCCGTGCGAGCCCGCTGTCAAGAACGTTCGTTCGGTTTAGGGTGGGGGCGTGCCCCGGGTCAGCGAGGAGTACCGCACGCGCCGCCGCGACGAGATCGCGGAGGCCGCCCTGCGCGTGTTCCGGCGCAAGGGCTTCACCGCGACGTCGATGGCCGAGATCATCGCGGAGTCCGGGCTGTCCGCCGGCGCGATCTACGGCTACTACGACTCCAAGACGGCGATCGTGCACGACGTCGCGGCGCGCGTGGTCGGGGGCCGCATCGCCGACGTCGAGCGCATCGCCGAGCAGGACCCGCTGCCCCCGCCGTCCGAGCTCGTCGGCGTGCTCCTGCGCGGCGCCGTCCGCGAGATCGGGAGCACGGGGATCCTCGTCCAGCTCTGGGGCGAGGCGGTGACCGACCCGCGCATGCTCGGCTTCGCGGCCGACGTCCTCGTGCAGCTCCGCACCGTCTTCGCCGGGTACGTCGCCCGGTGGCACGAGCAGGAGCACGGGCTCGACCCGCAGGACGCCGCCGCGCTCGGCGCCGAGCAGGCGCCGCTCTTCCTCGCCGCATGCCAGGGGTTCGTCCTGCAGAGCGCGCTGCTCGACGACTTCGACGCCGACGCCTACCTCGACGACGTGACGCGGCACCTGCCGCGCTGATCCCGGCGCGCACCGGGACGCCGTCCGGCGGGCTCAGGCGAGGCCCGTGTCGCGCGCGACGATCGCGGCCTGCATGCGGGTCGAGACCCCGAGCTTCGCGAGCACGCGCGAGACGTGGGTCTTGGCCGTCGCCTCGGTGATGAACAGGTCGGCGGCGATCCCCTGGTTGGACAGCCCGCGACCCAGCGCCGCGAGCACGTCGACCTCGCGGGGCGTCAGGTCCGCGAGTCGCGGGTCGGTGCCGGGCGCACCGGAGGCGCCGTCCGCCGTCGCACCTGCCGGACCCGCCGTGGCCCGCGTCCCCGGCGCCGTCTCCGGGCCGCGCGCGAAGGCCGCGAGGAGACGGCGCGTGACCTCGGGCGCGAGCACCCCGTCGCCGTCCGCGACGCGGCGCACCGCGTCGATCAGGGCGCTCGGCTCCGCGGACTTGAGCAGGAAGCCCGCGGCACCGGCCCGCAGCGCGCCGTCCACGTACTCGTCGAGGTCGAACGACGTGAGCACGAGGACCTCGGCGAGCCCCTCCGCGGTGATCGTGCGCGTCGCCTCGATGCCGTCGACGCCGGGCATGCGCAGGTCCATGAGCACCACGTCGGGCCGCAGCGCCCGCGCGTTCGTGACCGCGGCGGTGCCGTCCGCGGCCTCGCCGACCACCTCGACGTCGGGCGCGGCATCGAGCAGGAGCCGCAGCCCGGCGCGGATCGCGGCGTGGTCGTCGGCCAGCAGCACCCGGACCGGTCGTGCCGTCATGCGTCCTCCGTCGCCGTCGCGTGCTCACCGACGGGCACCCGCGCGCGCACCGTCCACCCGCCGCCGGGGCCCGGCCCGGCGGCGAGCGCGCCGCCCAGGCCGTCCGCCCGCTCGCGCATCGTCAGCAGCCCCGTCCCCGCGCTCAGCGGGCCGTCGACCGGGGCCGGGGTGCCGCGCGCCCCGTCGTCGTGCACCTCGAGCACGACGGCCGCGCCGTCGCGTGCGAGGCGCACGGTCACGGGAGAGCCCGGCGCGTGCTTGAGGGCGTTCGTCACGGCCTCCTGCGCGATGCGGAACAGGGCCTGGTCCGCGGCCGCGGGCAGCGCGGACCCCGCGACGCCGTCGGGGTCGTCGAGCGTGACGGCGGTCGTCGCGCGCGCGGCGTCGAGCAGCGTGTCGAGGCCCGCGAGCCGGCCCGGCGCGGCGACCGCGTCGAGGGAGCCCGCGCCGTCGCGCCGGCCCTCCGTGCGCAGCAGCAGGATCATCGAGCGCATCTCGTCGAGCGACGCGACCGCGCTGGCGCGCACCTGCTCGAGCGCCGCCCGGTCCTGCGCCGCGTCGGGCGGGTGCGCGAGCGCCGCCCCCGAGTGGATCGCGATCGTCGACAGGTGCGACGCGATGACGTCGTGCAGGTCGCGCGCCATGGCGGCGCGCTCGGCCCGGACCGCCTCGTGCCGGTCGAGCTCGGCGATGCGCTCCAGGTCGTGCGCGCGCTGCCGCTCGAGCTCGGCGGTGCGGGCCGCCGCCTCGGCCTCGCGCGCCGCGAGGTCCGCACGCTCGTCCGCGAGCTCGGCGAGCTCGCTCTTCGTCCGGACGTTCGTGGCCCACCACATCGGCACGAGCAGCACCGCCCCGAGCTGCAGCGCGACGTACACGAACTGGCGCACGTCGCGAGCGGCCTCGCCCGCGGCGACCGACCCGACGACCGCGACCGTCACCGCGACGCCCCAGAGCCAGGCGCGGGCCCGCGGGCCCGACCACAGGGCGGCCGCGTAGAGCAGGTCCCACAGGACGAGGGTGATCGCGAGGCTGCCGCCCCACCACAGGTCGACGGCCGTGACGAGCACGCCGCCCAGGAGCGCGAGGACGGGGTGCGCGCGCTTGACGAGGATGAGCAGGCACCCCGCGGCGAGCAGCGCGACGCGCCACCACGGCGCGCCCGGCTCGACGACGAACGGCGCCCGGACGAGGCCCACGAGGCCCACCTCGATCAGGAGCCAGCCGAGGACGAACGTCATGACGGCGGAGAGCACGTCGTTGCGGCGGTCCTCGATGCGCCACACGTGGCGCAGCGACCGCGACGCGCCCGCCCTGCCGTCCGACGTGCTCACGACCCCATCCCAGCACAGCATCGCCACCGGCGGATCGGCCGAACGGTGTACGACGGCGCCGCGCCCGGCCCGTGCGGCGCGGCACCGGGGGCCCGGGATCGGTCGTTCGCCCGACGACGCGGTGCCCGCCGCGCGCGAGGCTCGTCGGCATGGACATCCCCTTCGACCTCGACGCCGCCGGAGGACCGGGCCTGGGCCTCGCCGCCCTGGCGGGCGTGCTCGTGGTGCTCGCGCTCGTCGACTCCACGAGCTTCGGCACGCTCCTCGTCCCGGTGTGGCTGCTGCTCGCGCCCGGCCGGCTCCGCGCCGGGCGCGTGCTCGCGTACCTCGCGACGGTCGCCGTCGCCTACCTCGCCGTCGGGGTCGTCGTCATGCTCGGGGCGGGCGCGTTCCTCGACCGGTTCGGCGACGCGCTCGACTCGCGGGCCGCGACGATCGTGCAGCTCCTGCTCGGGATCGGGCTGTTCGCGCTGAGCTTCCGCTTCGACAGCAAGCGCGCCGCACGGCGTGCCGCCCGCGACGGCGTCCCGGCCGACGGGGATCCGGAGCGCGCCGACCGCGTCCCGGGCGGGACGGGCGGCGAGCCGGGCGACGCGGGTGCGGGTCCGGCGCCGGGCCCCGCGCGACCGGGACGGCTGGCGCGCTGGCGCGAGCGCGCCCTGGGGATCGAGGCGGACGCGGCCGGCGCGGGCGCGGTCCGTACGCGCGCGTCGGTGCTGCCGCTCCTGGGCCTCGCGCTCGGGGCGGTCGCGGTCGAGGTCGGGACGATGCTGCCGTACCTCGCGGCGATCGGGATCATCACGACGTCGGACGTCGGCTGGCCCGCGAGCGCCGGGGTCCTCGCCGCGTACTGCGTCGTCATGGTCGCGCCCGCGCTCCTGCTGCTGCTCGGTCGGCTCGTCGCGGCGCGCGCGGTGGACCCGCTGCTGCGGCGCCTGGACGGGTGGCTGACGCGCAACGCGACCGACATGACGGGGTGGGTGCTGGGGATCCTCGGCGTGCTGCTCGCGCTCGACGCGTTCGGCCGCCTCGGCTGGACCTGACGGATTCCCCCCGCATCCGCCGAGCATGCGGCTGTGGCCCGCCCGGACGTCCGGACGGGCCACAGCCGCATGCTCGGCAGGTGGGTCAGTGCGAGGTGCCGTTCGTCGACGACTCGCCGGACCCCGCGAGCTGCGTGCCCGCGAGGTTCGCGATGAGCTGGTTGATGTCCACGCCCGTGAGCTGCTTGATGACGCCCTGGCCCTCGCCGAGGACCGACGCGACGTTCTTCGTCACCGCGGACGCGCCGTCGGTCGAGACGACGGTCATGCCCTGGATGTTGCCGATCGGCTCGGCGGCGGCGCGCACGATCTCGGGCAGGCGCTCGATGAGCTCCTGGACGAGCGCGGCCTCGCCGTACTTCTGCAGGGCGTCGGCCTTGGCGTCGGTCGCCGCGGCCTCGGCGCGACCCTCGGCCTCGATCGCCGCGGCGCGGGCCTCACCCTCGGCCTTGATACCGGCCGCGAGGGCGACCTGGCGGTCGCGCTCGGCCTCACCGGCGCGGCGCACGGCCTGCGCGGACGCCTCGGCGTCCTGGATCGCTGCGGTCTTGTTCGCCTCGGCGATGACGGTGCGCTTGTACGCGTCGGCCTCGGTGGCGGCGTTCGCGGCGTCACGACGCGCGTTCGCCTCCTGGACCTCGGCGTACGCCTTGGCCTCGGCGGGCTTGCGGATCTCGATGTCGAGGCGCTCCTGCGTGACGCGCGCCTGCTCGGCGAGCGCCTCGCGCTCCTGCTGCGCGACGAGGCGGTCCTGCTCGGCGCGCGCGAGCTGACCCGCGGCCTCGGCCTCGGCGTTCGCGCGGTCGGTGTCGGCCTTGATCGCGGCGCGCTTGAGGTCGAGGGCCTTCTGGCGCTCGGCGATCTGCTCGGCCGCCTCGATGACGGCGAACTCGGACGCGCGCTGCGCCTCGGCCTCGGAGACCTCGGCGACCTGGCGTGCGCGGGCCGACTCGGCGCGACCGAGGTTGGCGAGGTAGTCCGAGCCCGGCGTCGAGATGTCGGAGATGTTGAGCAGGTCGACCTGGAGGCCCTGCTCCGAGAGGTCGGCCTTGGTGGACTCGACGACGCGGTCGGACAGGCCCTTGCGGTCGGAGATGATCTGCTCGATCGTCATGTCGCCGACGATGGAGCGCAGCGAGCCCTCGAGCGACTCCTTGATGATCTCGGTCAGCGTGCCCTGCTGGGACAGGAAGCGCTGGGCCGCGCGGCGCACGCCCTCCTCGTCGCCCCGGACCTTGAAGTTGATCGACGCCTTGATGGCGATCTTGATGCGGTTCTTGTCGACGCCCTCGACGGTGATGCCGATCTGGCGCTGCTCGAGCGAGATCGAGAAGCCCTGCTGGAGGATCGGCCACACGAACGTGCGGCCGCCGACGACGACCTTCTGCCCGCTGCCCGCGGCCTCCTTGCGGCCCGCGCCGCGGCCGACGATGACCAGGGCCTCGTTCGGCGGGACGCGGCGGATGCGCTTGCTGATGAAGATGACCACCGCGAAGAACGCGATGACCAGGGCGACGATCGCCAAGGTCGTGATGAGGTTCGTGTCGTCGAACATGGTCCGCGCCGGAGCGCGTCTCCTTCCGTGGGTGCGGGCAGGTCAGGACGTGCGGCGGTCGAGCGGGCCGGTCCGACCGGCGTCGAGCGCCCGGCCGGTCCGGGCCGGTGGAGCGGTGCGGGTGCACGGGGCACCCTGCGTCGGTGCGCGACGGGCGCGCCCGGCGGTCCTCAGTCGTTCGGGTAGTGGCGCTGGACGCGCACGCGGCTCCCGGACTGCTCGAGCACGACGACGCGCGCGCCCTCCGGGATGGGCTCGTCGGACCACGCGAGGCGGCGCTCGAGCTCGTGCGCCGCGTCGAGCGAGACCTCGCCGCGGGCCGGGTCGATCGCGGTCGTCGCGGTGCCCTGCACGCCGACGAGGGACGCGGGCACGCCGTCCTCCGACGCGCGCAGGTGCTTGACGAGCGACTGGACGAGGACCATCACGACGAGCGCGACGACGAGCGAGCCCACGTACGCGAGCCACGTCGGCAGGTCGTTGGACGCGACGATCACGCCGACGGCTCCGAAGACCACGCCACCCACGCCGAGCGTCGTGCCCGACACCGCGCCGTCGCCCAGGTCGACGATCTCGCCGACGAGCAGCGAGAGGAGCAGGAGGGCGAGTCCGGCGATGCCGATGACGATGAACGCGATCATGCGAGGTCCCCTCGGGCGGCGGGCCACGGCACGGAAGTGGCGTGTGGAGTTGTCGTGAACGTACGCACACCTTACCGTGAGCCGACCATGCCGTGGGGCGATCTGGAGATACGTCACATGGGGAGGACTCCCCACGCCGCGCCGGGGGCGGAACGGGGCCGACCGGGCGTCGCGCGAGGCCGCGGGCGGCCTCAGCCCGGCGTGAGGAGGCCGTTCTCGGCGACCGCGTCGAGGCTCAGCGTGCGGTACCCGTACGCCTCGAAGAGCACGGTCACGCGGTCCTCGCCCTCGTACCCCATGACCGTGCCCTCGCCGAACTCCGGGTGCCGCACGGTCGTGCCGGTCGACCACGGCGCGGCCGTGTCGTCCGCGGCGCGCTCGGCCGCGGTGCCCGCCCAGCAGGTGTCGCAGCGCCCGCACGGCTCGGGCAGGTCCTCGCCGAGGTAGGCGAGCAGGAACTGCCGGCGGCACTGCTCCGTCTCGGCGTACGCGCGCATCATCTCCAGGCGCGAGTCGTCGACGCGGCGACGGGCCTGCGCGAGCTCGCGCGCGGCGTCGGCCACCGCGGCGGGCCGCGCGTCGTCCCCGGCGAGCGCCCGGGCGTCCTCGACGAGCGCGCGCAGGCGGGCGAGGCGTCGCGGCAGGCGGGTGCGGCCGTCGTCGGACGCGGCGGCGCCCGGCCCGAGGGCGCGCGCGACCGCGCGCAGGTCGTCGCGGTCGGGAACGCTCACCGCGAAGAAGCGCTGGAGGCCGAGGTCCTCCGGCCGGTAGAAGAGCACAGCGACCGCCGGCTCGCCGTCGCGGCCCGCGCGCCCGACCTCCTGGTAGTACGAGTCGGGGGAACCGGGCACGTCGGCGTGCACGACGAACCGCACGTCCGGCTTGTCGATGCCCATGCCGAACGCGGACGTCGCGACGACGACGTCCAGCTCGTCCTCGGTGAAGCGCCGCTGGGCCTCGTCGCGCTCTGCCCGGCGCAGCCCGCCGTGGTAGGCCGCCGACCGCAGCCCGGCCTGCGCGAGCGCGTCCGCGATCTCGCCCGTGCGGCGCCGGGTGGCGACGTAGACGATCCCCGTGCCCTGCTCCGCCTCGGTCCGCACGCGCTCGACGACCGCGCGGTCCTTGTCCTCGGCCTCGACCGCGCGCACGACCTCGAGCGCGATCCCCGGACGCGCGAACCCGCGCACGATCACGGCGGGGTCGCGCAGGTGCAGGCGCTCGGCGACGTCCTCGCGCACGGGCGGCGACGCCGTCGCGGTGAGCGCGAGCACGGGCGGCCGCGGGTCCAGGGTGTCGAGGCGCTCGCCCACCCGCAGGTACTCGGGCCGGAAGTCGTGGCCCCACGTCGAGACGCAGTGCGCCTCGTCGACCGCGACGAGACTCGGCCGGGCCGCGCGGACGGCGTCCAGGACCTCGTCGTTCGCGAGCTGCTCGGGCGACAGGAAGAGGAACTCGAGGTCGCCCGCCGCGGCGGCCTCCAGGGCGGCGCGGCGCTCGGCCGCGGGTACCGCCGAGCTCACGGCCGCGGCCCGCGCGTCGTCGTCCCCGAGCTCGAGCAGCGAGCGCACCTGGTCCTGCTGGAGCGCGATGAGCGGCGAGACGACGAGCGTCGGCCCGGGCAGCTCGAGGCCCGGCACCTGGTACACGGCGGACTTGCCGGCGCCCGTGGGGAGCACGAGCAGGACGTCGCGGCCGTCGAGGAGCGCGGTGATCGCCTCGCGCTGCCCGGGGCGCAGGTCGCGGTAGCCGAAGACCTCCCGGGCGGTGTCGCGGACGTCGGCGAGGGTGGGCTCGTCCGTCACGGGCGGGGCACGTTGCGCAGGTTGGCGCGGGCCATCGAGACGACCTCGCCCATGCCGCCGCCGAGGACCTCCTTGCTCATCGCGACCGCGAACCCGCGCACCTGTCCCGCGGTGATCGTCGGCGGGATCGAGAGCGCGCGCGGGTCGGTCACGACGTCGACGAGCGCGGGCCCGGGCCGGTTGAGGGCGTCGGCGAGCGCGCGGCGCAGGTCCTTCGGCTTCTCGACGCGCACCGCGGGGATGCCGATCGCGTTCGCGACCGCCGCGTAGTCCACCTGCGGCGACTCGGTGCCGAACATCGGCAGGCCGTCGACGAGCATCTCGAGGCGCACCATGCCGAGGCTCGCGTTGTCGAACAGGACGACCTTCACGGGCAGGTCGTACTGCTTGAGCGTCACGAGCTCGCCGAGCAGCATCGACAGGCCGCCGTCGCCGGCCATGGCGACGACCTGGCGGCCCCGGCCGGCGTCGCGCGCGGCGGCCGCGGCGCCGATCGCGTGCGGCAGCGCGTTCGCCATCGACCCGTGGATGAACGACCCGATGACGCGCCGCTTCCCGTTGGGCGTGATGTACCGCGCGGCCCACACGTTGCACATGCCCGTGTCGACCGTGAACACCGCGTCGTCGGCGGCGAGCTGGTCGAGCGTGTCGGCCACGTACTCGGGGTGGATCGGCGTCGTGCGCTCGACTTTCTTCGTGTACGCCCCGACGACGCCGTTCATCGCCTTCTCGTGCTTGGCGACCATGGAGTCGAGGAACTTGCGCGACCGCGCCTTCTTCACGAGCGGCAGGAGCGCGCGGACCGTCTCGCCCACGTCGCCCACGACGGCGAGGTCGAGGCGCGTGCGGCGACCGAGGTGGGTCGGGTCGACGTCGACCTGCGCCGTGCGGACCGACTCCGGGAGGAACTGGTCGTACGGGAAGTCGGTGCCGAGCAGCACCAGCAGGTCGCAGTCGTGCATGGCGTCGAACGCGGCGCCGTAGCCGAGGAGGCCGGACATGCCGACGTCGAACGGGTTGTCGTACTGGATGAACTCCTTGCCGCGCAGCGAGTGGCCCACGGGCGCGGCGATCCTGTCGGCGAGCGCGAGGACGTCGTCGTGCGCGCCGCGCACGCCCGCCCCGGCGAAGATCGTCACCTTCTTCGCGGCGTCGATCGCGTCCGCGAGCTGCTGGACGGCGGCCGCGTCGGGCACGACGCGCGGGGGAGCGGGCCGGCACGCGACGTCGGGCACGGCCGCCGGGGCGTCGAGGTCGGCGACGTCGCCCGGGAGCGTGAGGACGGAGACGCCGCGGGCGCCGTAGGCGTGGTGGATCGCGGAGTTGATGACGCGCGGCGCCTGCTCGGCGCTGGAGATCATCTCGGAGTACACGGAGCACTCGGTGAACAGGCGGTCGGGGTGGGTCTCCTGGAAGAACCCGGTGCCGATCTGCTTGCTCGGGATGTGGCTCGCGATCGCGAGGACCGGGACGCGGGACCGGTTGGCGTCGTAGAGGCCGTTGATGAGGTGGAGGTTGCCCGGCCCGCACGACCCGGCGCACACCGCGAGGCTGCCCGTCACCTCGGCCTCCGCGGCCGCGGCGAACGCGGCCGCCTCCTCGTGGCGCACGTGGATCCACTCGATGCCCTTGCCGGCGTTCTCGCCGACGTTGGAGCGGTGCACCGCGTCGACGACGGGGTTGAGGCTGTCGCCGACGATGCCGTAGATCCGGCGCACCCCCGCCTCGACGAGCTGCGCGACGAGCAGGTCGGCGACCGTGCGGTTGCGCTTGTCCTGCGGGGAGCGACCGATTCCGAACGGCATGACGTACCTCCACGGGTGGCTGGGGTCGTCCTCCATCGTGCGCCGGGTCGTCCGGGGGCGCAGCGTGAGCGGGCGTCTCGTGCGTCACCCTCCGGCCGACGGGCCCGCGGTCGTTCCCGGCCGCGGGCCCGGCCCGGTGCCTCGGGCCGCCGCCTCAGACCGCGGGCTCGGCGTGCGCGGCGAACGGCGTCCGGCGCTGCGCGACGGCCGCCGCGGCGTCGGCCTGCGCGAGCTCGCCGTGGATCCCCGCGCCGGCCATGACCCCGGCCGCGGCGGACGCGCCGACCTGCGCCATGAGGTCGCTCGAGTTGCCCGCGGCCCACACGCCCGGCACGGCGGTCGCACCGCGCGGGTCGGCGGGCACGAACCGACCCGCCGGGTGCTCCTCGAGCGTCCCGCCGAGCTGCTCGAACAGCTCGCCGCGCGCGACGAACCGCGGCCCGACGACGACGGCGTCCACGCCGAACGACGTCCCGTCCGCGAGCACGACCGACCGCACGGACCGGCCCTCGACGTCGAGGCGCGCGACCTCGCCCTCGACCACGCGCACGCCGAGCGCCGAGAGCTGCTCCCACGTGGCGTCGTCGAGCTCCGGCGCGGTGTGGTGGAACAGCGTGACGTGCGGCGTGAGCTGGCGGAACAGCAGCACCTGGTGCGCCGCGGCGGGACCGGTCGCGAGCACCGCGATCCGCTGCCCCCGCACCTCCCACCCGTGGCAGAACGGGCAGTGCAGCACGCTCGACCCCCAGCCCTCCCGCACGCCGGGGACGTCGGGCAGCTCGTCGACGAGGCCCGTCGCGAGCAGCACGCGGCGCGCGCGGACCGTCCCGCCGTCGTCGAGCGCGAGGCTGAAGCCGGACCGGACGTCGCCGTCGGCGCGGACCACGCGCGCGTCGCGGACCTCGGCGCCGTAGCCCGCGGCCTCGGCGCGACCGGTGGCGAGCAGCTCGCGCGGCGGGACGCCCTCGCGGCCGAGCAGGTTGTGCGCGCCCTCGGCGGGCGCGTTGCGCGGTTCGCCGGCGTCGAGCACGACGACGGAGCGCAGCGACCGCGCGAGCGTCACCGCGGCGCTCAGCCCGGCGGGGCCGCCGCCGACGACGGCGACGTCGTACGGGGCGTCGGGGGTGGGGATGGCAGGGGTGGCGGTCATGGTTCTCCTCGGCAGGGTTCGGGGGTCTCAGCGCGGCCGGCGGGCGGCCCAGACGATGCGGCCGCCGCGCGCGGCGACCGTGTGCTCGCCCGGCGCGCGACCCGGGGCGGCGGGGTGGGTCGTGGTGGGGTCGGTCGGGACGGTCGGGGTGGTCGCGGCGAGCACGGCGTCGAGCGCCGCGAGGCCGTCGGGGCCGAGTCGGTCCGCGAGGTGCGCGCGCTGGCGCGCGGCCGTGGCGTGCGCCCAGCGCGACGCGGCGGGGCCGGGCGGCACGACGGCGGTCGGCTCGCGCCGGTCCACGACCTCCAGCCCCGCGTCGGTCAGGAAGGGTGTCCAGTCCGGGTAGCGGTTCCAGCCCGCCTGGGCGGCGGCGCTGTCGAGGTGCGCGGCGAGGTCGGCGTGCGCCGCGTCGTCGGGCAGGACCGGCGAGGTCGCGGTCATCTCGACGACGACGAGGAGCCCGCCGGGCACGAGGGCGTCGCGGGCGTCGCGCAGCACGCGCGCCGGGTCCGCGACGTGGTGCAGCGAGGCCGACGCCCACACGACGTCCGCCGTGCCGACCTCGGGCCAGCCTGCGTCGAGGTCGGCCTCGACCGTGCGCACGCGGTCCGCGAGGCCCGTGCCGACGAGTCCGGCGCGCAGCCGGTCGAGCATCGCGGCGTCCGCGTCGACCGCGACGACGTCGGCACGAGGGAAGGCGCGCGCGAGCGCCCGCGTGCCGGTGCCGGTGCCCGCGCCGAGGTCGACGACGGTGCGCACCGCGTCCGGCGCGTGCTCCACCGCGACCGCGACGGCAGCGTCGAGGAGGCCGCCGAACACCTGCGCGTCGAGGTCGAGCACGTCGGCGCACCCGGTGCCGTCGTGGGTGTGGTCGTGGTGGGGCGTCCCGGTGGGGTGCGCGGGGAGGGAGGTCATGCGTCCACCGTAGGACGCTCATGCGCTCAAGACATAGGATCTTGCTCATGACGCAAGAACTCGATCTCGACGCGGTCGTCCGCCAGCGCATCCGCGGCCTCCGGCTCGCACGGGGCTGGACCCTCGACGCGCTCGCCGCGCGCTGCTTCCTCAGCGCCTCGACGCTCAGCCGGATCGAGACCGGGCACCGGCGCATCGCGCTCGACCAGCTCGTGCCCATCGCGCGGGCGCTCGGCACGACGCTCGACCAGCTCGTGGAGCCGGTCGACGACGAGGACGTCGTGATCCGGCCCGAGCCGCAGCGTCGCCCGGGCGAGACGACGTGGCTCCTGTCGCGCGACCGCCCGGGGACGATGGTCGCGAAGATGCGGATCACGCCCGAGCGCGCCGTCGGCCCCGAGCACCAGCGCGTGCACCCCGGCCACGAGTGGTTCACCGTGCTGTCGGGGACGGCCGTCGTCTACCTCGCCGACCGCCGGATCCTCGTGCACGAGGGGCAGGCGGCGGAGTTCTCGACGATGGTGCCGCACTCGTTCGGCGCGCACGACGGCCCGGTCGAGATCCTCACGATCTTCGACCAGGAGGGCGAGCGCGCGCACCTCTCGGGCGCCGACCCGGCCTGACGGGGCCGCGCCCCCGGGGCCCGGGCGCGTCAGGGCGCGGGCGCGACGTCCTCGTCAGTGCGCGGGCGCGACGTCCTCGCGGTCGGCGCTGCGGCGCAGCGACCGGAGCGCGGCGAGCACGAGCACGACGGCGAGCACAGCGGCGGCCACGACGACCTCGAACCCGGCGTGCGCGCCGCCCGCGTCGACGCGCGACCCCGCGACCGACGACCCGATCGACACCCCGACGCCGAGCGACGTCCCCACCCACGCGAGCCCCTCGGTGAGCTGGTTGGGCGCCACGAGGTTCTGCACGAGGTTGTTGCCGTTGATGAGCGTGGGCGCGATCGCGAAGCCGGTCACGAACATGACCGCCGCGAGGACCGGGACCGACGTGACGAAGAAGAACAGCGACACGCCCGCGGCGAGCGCGAGGATCCCGAGGACGAACCGGCGCCACAGCGGCGAGACCCAGTGGCGCGCGCCGTAGACGAGCCCCGAGATGAGCGAGCCCATGGCGAACACCGCGAGGATGACGCCCGCCGCGCCCTTCTGGCCCTGCTCCTCGGCGAACGCGATGGTCGACACGTCGGTCGCGCCGAACACGATGCCCATCGCGACGAAGATCACCGCGAGCACGACCATCCCCGTGGAGCGCATCGCCGAGCGCTGCTTCACGCCCGCCTCCGGCACGACGACGGGCGGCTCGGTCGCGCGCTGCGAGAGGAACCACAGGCCCCCCACGACGGCGGCGACGAGCGGCACGAGGAGCCCGGCCGACGGGGACACGCTCGTCGCGAGGACCGTGGCCAGCACCGGCCCGACGACGAACACGAGCTCGTCGAGCGCGGACTCGAGCGAGTACGCGGTGTGCAGGCGCCGCGCGTCGGGCACGACGTGCGTCCACCGCGCGCGGACCATCGAGCCGTACGAGCCCGACGTCCCGCCGGTCAGCGCGGCGAACACGTAGAGCGTCCACTCGGGAGCGCGGAGCACCGCGCACAGGATGAGACCGCCGAGCCCGAGGGTGGTGGCCGCGAGCATCGGCAGCATGACGGCGCGCTGCCCGGTGCGGTCGACGAGGCGCGCGATCTGCGGCGAGACGATCGCCTGCGCGACGACGAGCGCGGCCGCGACCCGGCCGGCGAGCGCGTACTGGCCGTAGATCCCCTGGATCATGAGGATCGTGCCGATGCCGACCATCGACATGGGCAGGCGCGCGACGAGCGCGGCGGCGGAGAACCGCCACGCGCCCGGCAGCGAGAGGACGTCGCGGTAGGGGTTGCGCGAGGTCGCTCGGGCGGTGCCGGGCGGCGTCTCCTCGGTCGTCAGGTCGTCCCGCCGGGGCTCGGGGTGCTCGGGGTCGCCGGAGCGCGACGGGGAGTCCTGGACCACCGTCCCAGTGTCCCACCGAGAACCCGTCCGACCGGTAGCGAATTGCCCGCGCCGCAGGTCGTGTGACGACCGTCTCGCGCTGTTGTCCTCGCGGCGCGCGGCGGCGACGATGGGCGCCATGAGCGACAGCAGCGCGCCGAGCGCCTCGACCGTCACCGTGAGCGACGAGGGCGACCGGTTCGAGGCCCGGACCGACGACGGCACGGTGGCCGGGTTCGCCGCCTACGAGCGCACCCCGGGCACGGTGATCTTCACGCACACGGAGGTCGACCCCGCGTTCGAGGGGCGCGGGGTCGGGTCGGCGCTCGCGGCGGGAGCGCTCGACGCGGTGCGGGCGTCGGGCGAGCGCGTCGTCGCGCTGTGCCCGTTCGTCCGGGCCTACATCCGTCGCCACCCGGAGTACCAGGACCTCACGACGCGCTGAACGACCGGGAGCCCCGGTCCCGCAGGACCAGGGCTCCCGGTGGGGGCGTGCGGCGTCAGGAGATCGTGCCGGTGCCCTCGCCCTCCATGCGCTCGTCGTGCAGGAGCTCGCCCTCGGCGTCGACGGGCGTGACCACCGCGTCGAACGTGATCGGCGAGCCCGGCTGGTAGCGGAAGTTCGTCGCGTACGAGTAGGACTGGCCGGTCGCGAACGGGTACACCGTCGGCTCGCGGTACGCCTGGTCGTGCATCGCGTCCGCGTGCACGCCCTGCGCCTCGTACAGCGCGTCGTCGACGATCGTGTCCATGCCCTGCATGTACGGCCAGTCGTCGTAGCGCTCGTCGATGCTCACGAGGCTCGATCCCAGGTCGATCGGCGCGCCCTCGTTGGTGATGACGTAGTTGACGAACACGATGTCGTCGCCCTCGGCGATGATCGGCTCGTTGTTCTCGGGGTCGACGAACAGGCCGTCCTTCGACGCCTGCGTGACGCCCACCTGGTAGACGTCGACGCGGACGCCGCCGACCGTGAAGGTCGAGATCTGCTCGCCCGGGTCCGTCACGGGGTTCGCCCAGTCGGGCAGCTCGCCGCTCGCACCGGCGTCGCCCGCCGCCTCGTCGTCGACCTCCTCCGCGTCCTCGACCGGGGCCGTCTCCTCGGCCGCCGTCGTCTCCTCCGGCGCCGGCGTCTCGGGCGAGCCCCCACCCACGTTGATCGTGCACGCGGTGAGGCCGAGCGCGAGCGCGGCGGCGGCGGTCAGGCGGGCGGCGGAACGGGCGGGACGCATGAGTACTCCGGGAAGTTCGGGGAGGGGTGCCGCACGGACCATACCCGGACGCGCGCGCCGCGCACGATGGGGAGGGGTGCCCATGACCGCGCCCGGACGCGGGACCTTCGCCTGTTGCGCGAGGGTCCGGGCGCGAGGACCCTTCCCGTATGCCTCGCCGCACCCTCTCCCCGGCCACGCCCGCGCGCACCGGACCGGCCCGCCCCGCGGCGCGACGCCGGGAGCGGAGCCGGTGAGCGCGCTGCGCGTCGAGCGCGCCGACGTGGTCGTCGTGGGCGGGGGCGCCGCCGGGCTCAGCGCGGCGCTCGCGGTCGCCGAGGCGGCGGCCCGCGACAAGGGGCGCGCGCCCGTCGTCGCGCTCGTGTCGAAGGTCTACCCCCTGCGCTCGCACACCGTCGCCGCCGAGGGTGGCGCGGCCGGGGTCGTGGGCGACGACGACTCGCTCGAGCAGCACGTCGCGGACACCGTGGCCGGCGGGGCGGGGCTGTGCGAGGAGGACGCCGTGCGGTTCGTCGTCGAGCGCGCGGCGGGCGAGCTGTACCGGCTGGAGCGGTGGGGCCTGCCGTGGTCGCGCACCGACGACGGCGACGTGGCGGTGCGCCGGTTCGGCGGCATGAGCCGCGCGCGGACGTGGTTCGCCGCGGACAAGACGGGCTTCCACCTGCTGCACACCCTGTTCCAGACGTCGCTGCGGTACTCCGGTCCCGACGGCCCCGTGCGCCGGTACGACGAGCACCACGTGCTCGACCTCGTGGTCGACGACCCGGGCGGGCCGGACGCGCGGGTGCGCGGCGTCGTCGTGCACGACCAGCACCGCGGCGAGCCGCTGCTCCTCGCGGCGCCCGCCGTGGTGCTCGCGACGGGCGGCTCGGCGCGCGCGTGGGGGACGAGCACGAACGCGGGCATCTGTACCGGGGACGGCACGGCGATGGCGCTGCGGGCGGGCGTGCCGCTGCGCGACACCGAGTTCCTCCAGTTCCACCCGACCGGCCTGCCGGGCAGCGGCATCCTGCTCACGGAGGCCGCGCGCGGCGAGGGCGGGGTGCTGCTCGACGCCGAGGGTCGCCGCTACCTCGCCGACTACGGCCTCGGGCCCGAGACGCCCGTCGGGGCGCCCGTGCCGCGCACGATGGAGCTCGGGCCGCGCGACCGGCTGTCGCAGGCGTTCTGGCACGCCGACCGCGACGGCCGCACGATCCCCACGCCCGACGGCGGCGTCGTGCTCCTCGACCTGCGGCACCTCGGCGCCGCGCGGCTCGCGGAGCGGCTCCCGCTCGTCACGGGCCTCGCGAAGCAGTTCGCGGGCGTCGACCCCGCGACCGAGCCCGTGCCCGTGCGCCCCACGGCCCACTACACGATGGGCGGCGTCCGCACCGACGCGCGCGGCGCCACCTCCGTCGCCGGGCTGTTCGCGGCGGGGGAGTGCGCGTCCACCGGCCTGCACGGCGCCAACCGGCTCGGCTCCAACTCGCTCGTCGAGACGCTCGTCGTCGGGCGCGCGGCGGGGGAGGCCGCGCTCGCGTGGTCACGCGAGGCCGGGCACCTCGGGGCCGACGGCGGCGCGGCCGGCGCGGGGGCCGGCGTCGGCCCGGCGTCCGCGGACGGCCAGGTCGTCGACCGCGCCGCCGAGATCGCCGACGGCTACCTCGCGATGCGTGGGCGCGGCACCGAGCCGCCGGCCGCGATCCGGGCCGAGCTCGGCCGCGTGCTCGACGCCGACGCCGGGATCTACCGCGACGCCGACGGGCTGCGGCGGGCGCTCGCGACCGTCGAGGACCTGCGCGCGCGGTACGCCGCCGTGCGCGTCGTCGACACGAGCGCCGTGCTCAACACCGACTGGGCCACGACCGTCGAGCTCGGCGCGACCCTGCTCGTCGCGCACGCGACCGTCGCCGCCGCGCTCGCGCGCGAGGAGTCCCGCGGCGCGCACCAGCGCCTCGACTTCCCGGACGTCGACGACGTGCCGCGCCACTCGGAGGTCCGGCTGGACGCGGGCGGAACGATCGAGGTGGCGCACGTCCCCGTGGGCGCCGAACACGACATGAGCGCCGGAAAGAGACCGATAACGACCCCCATGTCGTTCTCGGCGGAGAGGGGAGCGGGTTCGTGAGCGAGGCAGACCTGCCGGTGGAGGCGCGGACGGTGCGGCTGGAGGTCGCGCGGACGTCGGTCGATGGCGCCGACACGGGGCGGCGCGACGTGTTCGACGTGCCCTACGACGACCGCACGTCCGTGCTCGACGCGCTGCAGTGGGTCAAGGACCACGCGGACCCCACGCTGACGTTCCGGTGGTCGTGCAAGATGGCGGTCTGCGGGAGCTGCGGCGTCATGGTGAACGGCCGCCCGGTGCTCGGGTGCGAGACGTTCGTGCGCGGCTACCGCACGTCCGGCCTCGTCGTCGAGCCGCTCGCGCACGCCGAGGTGCTCCGCGACCTCGTCGTCGACACCGACGCCTTCCTCGGCAAGCTCGCCACCGTCCAGCCCTGGCTCGTGCCCGACGGCGCCACGCGCCTCCCACTCGTCGACGCGCCCGCGCCCGTAGCCGGGTCGGGCGCCGGCGACGACGCCGCGGACCCAGCGACGGCGGACGACAGCGACGCGCTGCGGGCGCACGGACCGGCGTCGGGCCACCGGCAGACGCCGGGCGAGCTCGCCGCGTTCAAGGGCTTCGCCGAGTGCATCGACTGCATGCTCTGCTACGCCGCGTGCCCGCAGCTCGACGTGGCGCCGGACTTCCTCGGCCCGGCCGTCGTCGCGACGGCGCGCCGCTGGGACGAGGACTCGCGCGACGCGGGCGAGCTCGACCGCGCCGACGTCCTCGACACCGAGTTCGGCGCCTGGCCCTGCATCCAGGTCGGCGCGTGCACCCAGGTCTGCCCCAAGGGCGTCGACCCGGCCCGCGCGCTCCGCGACGCCCAGCGCGTCGCGACCGAGACGTGGGACGCTCGCAGTCGGCGCGGGTGAGTCGCCCGGCGCGACCGTCGGCCGCACCGCTCGACCGGTGCGGCGCATGGTTCAGGGCCGTGGACCCGGTGCTCCCGGACGCTCAGATGCGCCGGGGCCCCGGACCGTCCGAGCCGAGTGCGTCCTCGGGGTTGAGCAGGCGGCACGCCTTGAGCGAGAGGCAGCCGCAACCGATGCAGCCGGTCAGCTCGCGCTGCAGGTGGTCGATCTGGGTGCGCCGCAGCTCGAGCTGGTCGTTCCAGAGCTTGGCCACGCGCCGCCAGTCGCGCTGCGACGGCGGGTGGTCCAGCGGGAGGCTGGTGAAGACCTCCTGGACGTCGGCGAGGGGTATGCCGAGCCGTTTCGCGACGACGACGAGCGAGATGCGCCGGAGCATGTGCCGGGGGTAGCGGCGCTGGTTGCCGGCCGTGCGGGTCGAGGCGATGAGGCCGAGCTGCTCGTAGTAGTGCAGCGCTGACACGGCGACGCCCGTGCGGCGCGCGACCTCGCCGACAGCGAGGAGATCGTCGGGTTCGAGCGACACGGATACCTCCCTTGACCTCAAGTTTACTCGAGGTATTAGCGTCGCGGCGGGTCGTCCACCGGGGCGCCCGCAGGGGGGCGTACGCCCCGACCGGACGTGGCGAGAGGACGGCCCGAGATGACCCAGACCGAGCAGGACCGGCAGGACACGGGGACGGCAGGCACGTGGCGCGAGCTGCTGGGCGGGCGGTACGCCCCCGTCGCGGCGGTGCTCGCGGGCGGCGTCCTGCTGGAGGCGAGCAACGTCTACCTCACGACGAGCCTGCTCCCGACGATCGTCGCCGAGATCGGCGGTGCCGAGTTCTACGCCTGGACGATGACGACCTTCCTGCTGGCCTCCGTCGTCACCTCCATGCTCGTCAGCAGGGTCCTCACGCAGCAGGGCGCCGTCCGGGCGTACCTGCTCGCGCTCGGGCTGTTCGCGCTGGGGTCGCTGCTGTGCGCGGCCAGCCCGTCGATGCTCGTCCTGCTGCTCGGCCGCACGGTGCAAGGGCTCGGCGGAGGGCTGCTGGCCGGCCTGGGGTACGCCCTGATCCAACGAGCCTTGCCCGCGCGGCTCTGGGCCCGCGCCGCGGCGCTCGTCTCGGCCATGTGGGGCGTCGGGAACATCGTCGGGCCGGTCGTGGGAGGCGGGTTCGGGCAGGTCGGCGCCTGGCGCGCCGCGTTCGTCAGCCTCGCGGTCGTCGCGGCGCTCGTGTGCGTGCTCGTCGTCCGCTCGATGCCGCGGACGGCGCGGAGCCGCTCCAGCGAGTCGGTGCCGTGGGCGTCGCTCGTGCTGCTCGCGAGCGCCGTCGCAGCGGTGGGCGTCGCGAGCGTCGTGCCCTCCGGAGTCGCGACCGCGGCGGCGCTCGTCGTCGGGGTCGTGCTCGGCGTGTGGTTCGTCCGTCACGAGCGGAGCGGGCGCAGCGGGATCCTGCCCCAGGTCACGTTCGCGCACGGGTCCTCGCTGCGCTGGGTCTACCTCACCGTCGCAGTCCTCGCGTTCGGCATCGGCACCGAGGCGTTCATCCCGCTCTTCGGGCAGGAGATCGGAGGACTCGGTCCGCTCGTCGCGGGACTGCTCGGGGCGGCCCTCTCGCTCGGCTGGTCCGTGACCCAGATGGTCACCGCGAACGCCACGACGGTCCGGGCGCGGCGGGGCCTGATCACGGTGGGCCCGCTGGTGGTCGCGCTCGGTCTCACCGCGTACGGGTTGCTCCATCACGACGGGCCGTCGGGCACGGTGATCGCCCTCTGGTTCGTGACGCTCTTCCTCGCGGGAGCCGGGATCGGGCTCGGGTTCCCGCACCTGACGGTCGCCGCGCTGGGGAGCACGGTCGGCGAGGAGGAGGGTGCCAAGGCCGCGGCCGCGGTCAACACCGTCTTCCTCATCGCGACGGCGCTGAGCGCCGCCCTCGCCGGCGTCCTCGTGAACCTCGGGACACCCGACCTCGTCCGGTCCGCCCAGCTGCTCATGCTCACGTTCGCCGGTGTCTCCCTCGTCGGGACGATCGTCGCGCGCCGCGCCGCGGCGGGAGTCAGGGCGGTCGCGTGAGGCGGTGGGCCAGCCGGCCCACCGCGCCGAGGGAGAACCCTGGTCCTGCCGAGAGAGAACCGCGGTTCGCCGAGGGAGAACCAGGGTTCTCCCTCGGCAGGGAGGTCAGCCTCCGAGGGCGGCGGAGACGACGTCCTTCGCCTCGGCCTGGACCTGGGTGAGGTGCTCTGCGGAGACGAACGACTCGGCGTAGATCTTGTAGACGTTCTCCGTGCCCGACGGCCGGGCCGCGAACCACGCGTTCTCGGTCGTCACCTTGAGCCCGCCGATCGGGGCGTCGTTGCCGGGCGCGTTGGTGAGCTTCGCGGTGATCGGCTCGCCCGCGAGCTCGGTCGCGGTGACCTGCTCCGGCGACAGCCCGCCCAGCGTCGCCTTCTCCTCGAGCGTCGCGGGGGCGTCGACCCGCGCGTACCAGGACTCGCCGTAGCGCTCGACGAGGTCGCGGTGGTGCTCGGAGGGGCTGCGGCCCGTCGTCGCGATGATCTCGGACGCGAGGAGCGCGAGCAGGAGCCCGTCCTTGTCGGTCGACCACACGCGGCCGTCCGTGCGCAGGAACGACGCCCCCGCGGACTCCTCGCCGCCGAACCCGACCGTCCCGTCGAGCAGGCCGGGCACGAACCACTTGAACCCGACGGGGACCTCGACGAGCCGGCGACCCAGCCCGCCCGCGACCCGGTCGACGAGCGCCGACGACACGAGCGTCTTGCCGATCGCCGCGTCGTCGCGCCAGCCCTCGCGCGCGCCGCCGTAGAGGTACTGGATCGCGACGGCGAGGTAGTGGTTGGGGTTCATGAGCCCGGCGTCGGGCGTGACGATCCCGTGGCGGTCGGAGTCGGCGTCGTTCCCGGTCGCGACGTCGAACGGCGCGCCGCCCTCCGCGTTCCCCGACTCGCCGGTCATGCCCGCCACGAGCGACGCCATCGCGTACGGCGACGAGCAGTCCATGCGGATCTTGCCGTCCCAGTCGAGCGTCATGAACGCCCAGCGCGGGTCGACCTGCGGGTTGACGACCGTGAGGTCGAGCCCGTACCGCTCGCCGATCTCGCCCCAGTACTCGACGGACGCGCCGCCCAGCGGGTCGGCCCCGATCCGCACGCCGGAGTCGCGGATCGCGTCGAGGTCGAGGACGTTCGCGAGGTCGTCGACGTACGTGGTGAGGAAGTCGTGCTTGTGCACGTGCTCCGACGTGAGTGCCTGGGTCAGCGGCACGCGCGGCACGCTCGCGATGCCCGTGCGCAGGATCTCGTTCGCACGGTCCGCGATCCAGCCGGTCGCCTCGGACCCGGCGGGGCCGCCGTGCGGCGGGTTGTACTTGAAGCCGCCGTCGCGCGGCGGGTTGTGCGACGGCGTGACGACGATCCCGTCCGCGAGGCCGGGGCCGGTGGTGCGCACGCCGTCGACCGTCGTCGCCTCGTTGTGCAGGAGGATCGACTGCGAGACGGCGGGCGTCGGGGTGAACGAGTCGCGCGCGTCGACGTACGTCTCGACACCGGCGGCGACGAGGACCTCGAGCGCGGTCTGCCACGCCGGGAGCGACAGCGCGTGGGTGTCACGCCCGATGAACAGCGGACCGTCCGTGCCCTGCGAGCGGCGGTACTCGACGATCGCCGCGGTGATCGCGACGATGTGCGCCTCGTTGAACGCGTGGTCCAGGCTCGACCCGCGGTGGCCGGACGTGCCGAACACGACCTTCTGGGCCGGGTCGTCGACGTCGGGCGTGAGGTCGTAGTACGCGCCGACCACGGCGTCGACGTCGATGAGGTCGCTGGGCTGGGCGGGCGTGCCGGCGCGGGGATCCATGGGGTCGATCCTGCCAGGGGACGCGGCCGCACGTCAGCCGGGGCGGGGGTCCTCGGCGGGCCGCTGCGCGTTCGCGCGGTCGATCGCCATCTCGACCGCGTCGAGGAGGCGGTCGAGGCTCGCGTCGAGGGGGCCCTGGGGCGCGTCGAACCCGCCCGCGACGTAGATGCGCGTCATGACCGGGTAGCGCTCGACGTCGAACCAGTCCTCCCAGAAGCTTCCGAGCGTCGTCCAGTACTCGTCGTTGCCGATGCCGGTCGCGTCACGGTCGGCGGTCTCGGCGATGTTCGCGCGCGCGAGCCCCTGCACGTAGTTGTCGACGAGGCCGAGGGTCTCGACGACCTGGACCTCGGACAGCCCCGTGTCGACGAGCGTGCGCAGCCCGGCCTCCTGCGCGTCGAGCACGTGCGGGGCGAGGGGAGCGCGCCACATGTTGGTCTGCAGGATCCAGGGGTGGCGCTGGTACAGGCCCCACATCTCGTGCGCGTACTGCGCGAGCGCGGGCCGCCACGGCGCACCCGCGGCGGGCAGGTCGAGCTCGCCGTAGGCGCGGTCGATCATGAGGTCCACGAGCTCGGTGCGCCCGGGCACGTACGTGTAGAGCGACATGGCGCCGACGCCCAGCTCGGTCGCGACGCGGCGCATGGACAGCGCGTCGAGGCCGCCCTCCTGCGCGACGGCGATCCCGGCGCGCACGACGTCGTCGAGCGTGAGGCGCGGCTTGCGCCCGCGCGTCGCGGGTGCGGGCGGGTCCCACAGGAGCGCGAGGCGGCGCGTGATCTCGGGCGTGCGGACGACCTCGGTGAACTGGGCCCGCGCGTGCTCGGCGGCCTGCACGGCCGACGCGACGCCCGCGTCCGCGGCGGCGACGACGCCGCGCGGCCGTGCGGGCGCACCGGGCTCCGGGCTCGTCGGGGCGGTCTGCGGGGTGCCCGACGCCGCGAGGTCGTCCTCGCGGTCGTCGCTGCGGTCGGTCGTCACGTGCGTATCCTCCCCGACTTCCGGCCCGGACGAAGGCTTGCCTATTCCCGTACACCGTATGCTAGCGTGATTCGTCCATTTCGGTACGGCGTACGAAGGGGCGTGCTCCCGGTGATCCGAGCCCGTGGCCTGACCAAGACCTTCCACCGCAAGAAAGAGACCGTCGAGGCCGTCAAGGGCATCGACGTGGACGTGCGCGAGGGCGAGCTCGTCGCGTTCCTCGGCCCCAACGGGGCCGGCAAGTCCACGACCCTGAGGATGCTCACGAGCCTCCTCGAACCGACCGCCGGGACCGCCGAGGTCGCCGGCTACGACGTCGCGCGCGACCCGGCCCGCGTGCGCTCGCGCATCGGATTCATCGGCCAGGGCAACGGCGGCGGGTACTCCTACCGCGTGCTCGACGAGCTGCACAACCAGGGCCGCTTCTACGGCCTGCCGGCGTCGGAGTACGCGCGCCGCGCGGCCGACCTCGTCGCGGCGCTCGACCTCGAGGGCCTCGAGAAGCGCACGGTGCAGTCCCTCTCGGGCGGGCAGCGGCGCCGGCTCGACGTGGCGCTCGGGCTCATGAACCACCCGCCGCTGCTGTTCCTCGACGAGCCGACGACGGGCCTCGACCCCCACGCGCGAGCCAACCTGTGGGAGCACATCGCCGCGATGCGCGAGCGCTACGGCATGACGATCGTCCTCACCACGCACTACCTCGACGAGGCCGACAGCATGGCCGAGCGCGTCGTCGTCATCGACCACGGCGAGATCATCGCCGACGCGACGCCCGACGCCCTCAAGCGCGACCACGCCGACGACGTCATCACGCTCGCGGTCGTCCCCGCGCCGGGCGGTGCGCCCGCCACCGGCGGCGAGGCGCCTGGGGCGCGCCCGGGGGAGGTGGCCGACGTCGTCGGCCGCGTCCGCGCGTCCCTCGCCGAGGGCGTGGGTCAGGTCGAGACCGCGAGCGGCGCCGACGGCGTCGTCTCCGTGCGGATCTCGACGACCCACGGCGCCGACCGGCTCCCCGAGGCGATCGAGGCGCTGCGCGTCGGCGGGCTCGCCGTGCGCTCGGCGGCGCTCCAGCAGGCGAGCCTCGACGACGTGTTCCTCAACCTCACCGGGCGCAGCCTGCGAGAGGAGGCGGCATGAGCACGCGGACCGACCTGACCGGGGACCGGGCCACGCCGGTCACGGAGGGCGCGGACGCGGTCCCGCGGACCGGTGTCGCGAAGTTCGTCGGCGACACCTGGGCCGTCTTCACGCGCGAGATCCTGCTCGTCCTGCGCGACCCGTTCACGCTGATCTTCTCGCTGCTGCAGCCCCTGATCTTCCTCGGGCTGTTCGGGCCGCTGCTCACGGGTGCGGTCGGCGGGTTCGGGGGCGGCGCGCCCGGCGGGGGCGGCTCCACCGCCGACACCCTGCAGTGGTTCGTCCCGGGTGTGATCGTCATGATCTCGCTCTTCGGCACCTCGATGAGCGGGTCCAACCTGCTCTACGAGATGATGACCGGCTCCTACGAGCGCGTGCTCGCCACGCCGCTCGACCGCTCCGCGATCCTCGTGGGCCGCTCGCTCAAGGAGTTCGCGCCGCTCGTCGTGCAGGGCCTGCTCATCGCGCTCGTGTGCGTCCCGTTCGGGTTCACGCTCCACCCGCTGCACCTGCTCGTGGGCCTGCTGCTCCTCGGGCTGTTCGGCGTCGGCGTCGGGGCGCTCTCGATCGCGCTCGCGCTCGCCGCGAAGAACCGCGAGTGGCTGTTCTGGGGCGTGCAGCAGTCGCTGCTGTTCCCGCTGCTCATCCTCTCCGGGATGATGCTGCCGCTCGAGGCCGGGCCCGCCTGGATGCGCACCGCCGCGCTGTTCAACCCGCTGACCTACGTCGTCGACGCCGAGCGCGCCCTGCTCGCCGGGTCGTTCACCGACCCCGACGTGCTGTGGGGGTTCGTCGCCGCAGCCGTGACGTGCGCCGTCGGGCTGTGGGTCGGCATCCGCCGGACCCGCCGGACCGTCTGATCACCGGCTTTCTGCCGAGGCGCGCTCGCCCCGGCCTGGGCGGACGGCGTGCCGAGCGGCCCGCAGTTCAGGAACTCCCAGGCGGTGCAGGGAGCGCGAGACCGCCCACCGGGCCGAGCATCGGACCGCACGCGTCGAGGAGTCGGAGCTCTCCCGGTGCGTTCCACGGGCTAGACCGAGGTCGGGTTCGGTGTGCCACTCCACAACGCCTGGTGTGCCCAGCCCTGGGGTGCTCCAACCGCGGCGATGGTCAGGCCGGGTGCGGAAGGGAAGGACTCGAGCAGCTCGACGAGTCCCCGGCGCCAAGCGGCGTCGTCACCGATCGACCGCAGGAGGTAGGCGATCACCGCTAACGCGTTGTACACGCCGAAGGTGCTCTTGGCGGTGTCTTCGGCGCGGAGGTGATCCAGGAGGGGCACCTTCCCGGCTTTCGGGCGGCTCGGCGCGTTCTGCAGCTTGCGGTTGAAGAGGCGTGCGTGGTGCGCGGCGACGTTCCGGACGTAGTTCACGCTCGCAAGCCAGCTTGTCATGAGTCGTTTGGTCGGGACACCGAAGGCGGCGGCGATCTCCAGCGCGTCCTGCTCGTGAAGTCCCTGGTACGGATGAGAGAGGTGGCCGAGCTCGAGGATCTCCGTGAGCGCCCAGATCGGCATCTGGCCGTCGTACTTTTCCTTGAAGTGGGCGACGAATGCTTCGTCCGACCCGTTGCATCGTTCGCCGACGCGGCGAAGCCACTCGGTGTGCTTGCTCGGCTGGGTCCGCCAGCCGGTCGAGTCGTCGATCTGTGCGGCGGTGAAAGCCGGAAGGAAGTTGTCGGGGTCGAGGTGCGCCAGAGGGGACCGGCGCCCGAGTACGTAGTCGATCCGCATCCGAACGGCGACTTCGATGCGTTCGACGCCGTCCAGGACGTGCAGCCGTAATTGCCGGTCGAAGTCAATGACCCGCGCGATGTGCTTTGTCGAGGCCCCTGGACGATACGTGCTCAGCACCTCGACCCGGGTCTTGCCGTCTGCTCCGTCCGTGTGCTTCTCGGAGTCGCGAAAGGGATAGAGGTAGCCCGTGAGGCGGTAGTAGCCGATCCCACGGAGGAGCGCGAGGGTGTGCTCACGCGGTTCGACATCGACCCCGCGGTCAGCGAGTTTGGTGGCTTGCTCGTCGACCGAGAGCCACGTCTTCGTGTAGTCGCCCATGACCCCCCAGCCGGCGAAAGAAAATCAGCCCGCTGCCTGACGGCAACGGGCTGATCGTGATGGGACCAGGATAGCCGGGGCTGCTTCTGCCTGTCCAGGTACGCAGGATGACCGCCCGCTCTGCACGCTCAGCGGGCCGTGTGTCGCGGAAGGCGTCGCCAGGGGACGGCGTGGCCCGTCGCGAGCGAGGCCCGCGCGTCGAGGACGCGCTGGTTGGTGCTGCCGCGGAACGCGAGCGTGAGGTCGCGGCGCGCGAGGTCGAACCGGCCGTCCACGAGCACGTCGACCTCGGCGAGGAGCGCGCGCTGGTCCGCCGGGCCCGCGCGCAGCTCCTCCAGCGTGTAGCCCGTCCAGCACCACACGTCCTTGCGGTCGCCGTGCTCCGCGCGCACGCGGCGCACGAGCCGCAGGCACACGCCCGTGTTGAGGAACGGCTCCCCGCCGAGCAGGGACAGGCCCTGCACGGCGGGGTGCGCGAGGTCGGCCAGGACGCGGTCCTCCAGGGCGTCGTCGTACGGCTGCCCATAGCGGAAGCTCCACGCGGCCTCGTTGAAGCAGCCCTCGCACGCGAACAGGCACCCGCTCACGTACAGCGCGCAGCGCACGCCCTCGCCGTCGACCATGACGAACGGCTTGTAGTCCGCGACGTACCCCTGGCTGACGCGGTCCGAGCGCCAGCCGGGGCCGGGGGTGCGCGCCACGGTCACGCCGACGCCGAGTCCGGCAGATGCTTCACGCGCGCGGAGATCTCCGCGTGGCGGCCGTGCACCATGGGGCGCTGCTGCGGGTTGCCGAGGTACCCGCACGTGCGCTTCACGACGTCGCACGTGCGCGGGTCGGCGTTGCCGCACGACGGGCACGCGAAGCCGCGCGCCGTCGGGTCGAAGTCACCCGTGAACCCGCACGCGTAGCAGCGGTCGATCGGCGTGTTCGTGCCGAGGTAGCCCACGCGGTCGTACGCGTAGTCCCACACGGCCTCCAGCGCCCGCGGGTTCTGCTGGAGCACGGGGTACTCGCAGTAGTGGATGAACCCGCCCGAGGTGTACCGCGCGTACTCGGCCTCGAAGTCGAGCTTCTCGAACGGCGTCGGGCTCTTGCGGACGTCGTAGTGGAAGCTGTTCGTGTAGTAGTCCTTGTCGGTGATGTCGGGCACCGCGCCGAACCGCTCCCGGTCGAGGCGGCAGAACCGGTCGGTGAGGCTCTCGCTCGGCGTCGCGTAGACGCTGATCCGGTACCCGAGCCGCGCGGTCCACCCGGCGGCGTGCGCGTGCAGGGACCGCAGCACGTCGAGCGTGAGCTCCTTGGCCCGCGGGTCGTGCTCCCAGGCGCCGCCGTAGAACGCGGCCGCGACCTCGTACAGCCCGATGTACCCGAGCGACACCGTGGCGCGGCCGTCGCGGAAGAGCCGGTCGACGTCGTCGCCGGGAGCGAGGCGCTCCCCGAACGCCCCGTGGACGTAGAGGATCGGCGCGTTGCCCGGCGTCGCCTCCTTGCAGCGCTCGATGCGGAAGACGAGCGCGTCGTGCACGGTCTCCAGGCGCTCGTCGAGCAGGCGCCAGAACGCGTCCAGGTCGCCGTCCGCCTCGAGCGCGATGCGCGGGAGGTTGAGCGTCACGACGCCCAGGTTCATGCGGCCCTCGGAGACGTCCTGGCCGTGCTCGTCCTGCCAGCCCTGGAGGAACGACCGGCAGCCCATGGGCACCTTGAACGACCCGGTGAGCTCGACGATCTTGTCGTACGACAGCACGTCCGGGTACATGCGCTTCGTCGCGCACTCGACGGCGAGCTGCTTGAGGTCGTAGTTCGGGTCGCCGGGGTCGAGGTTCACGCCGCGGCGCAGGGTGAGGACGAGCTTGGGGAAGATCGCGGTGCGGCCCTCGCTGCCGAGCCCGCGGATACGGATCCGCAGGATCGCGCGCTGGATCTCGCGCTCGAGCCAGCCGGTGCCGAGCCCGAACCCGACCGTCGTGAACGGCGTCTGCCCGTTCGACGTGAACAGGGTGTTGATCTCGTACTCCAGCGACTGCATCGCGTCCTCGATGTCCTTGGACGTCTTGGCGCGCGCGTACTCCTCGTGCACGGACTCGTCGGGGATCCAGCGGCGCGCGTCAGCGAGGTGCTTCTCGAGGTTGCGCGCGGCGTACGGGGCGAGGAGCTCGTCGATGCGGTTGACCGAGCAGCCGCCGTACTGGCTGGACGACACGTTCGCGATGATCTGGCTGATCTGCGCCGTCGCGGTCTGGATCGAGCGCGGCGGCTCCACCTGCGCGTTCCCGATCCGGAACCCGCTCGACAGCATCGACCGGAAGTCGATGAGGCAGCAGTTCGTCATGGGGGCGTACGGGTGGTAGTCGAGGTCGTGGTAGTGCAGGTCGCCCTTCTGGTGCGCGTTCGCCACGTGCGGCGGCAGCATCCGCAGCCCGATCGCCTTGCCCACGGCCCCGGCCGTGAGGTCGCGCTGCGTGTTGAAGACCTCGCTGTCCTTGTTCGCGTTCTCGTTGACGACCGTGGACTCCTTGTCCAGCAGCCGCACGATCGCCTGGTCGAGGTCGGTCGCCCGGCTGCGCGCGACGTCGCGCTGCACGCGGTAGTCGATGTAGGCGCGTGCGACGACGTACTCGTGCGACTCGAGCAGCACGTGCTCGACGACGCCCTGGATCTCGTCGATCGTCACGGTCGCGTCGAACCGCGCCGCGATCTCCGCGTCCACGCGTGCGACGACCTCGTCGACGCGGCGCCGGTGCGTCGCGTCGAGGTCGCCGTGGACGGCCGCGAACGCCTTGGTGACGGCGGCGCGGATGCGGGCGTCGTCGAACGGGCGGCGCCGCCCGTCCCGCTTGAGGACCTCCAGCGGCGCGGTCGTCGTGGTGGTCGGTGCTTCCTGGTCGAGCTCGACGGTGCTCATCGGACCCGTTCTCTCTGCCCACCGGACTCGCCGCCGCGCGGGGATGCGCGACGGCCCGCACCCCAACATGTGGGGCCTGGATCACGGCTGCGCCACCATATCTAGTCGTCGAGGTGCAGGCGGCGCCGAGGTCCGGCGTGGCGCGGCACACGGGACAGGTCGGGACGAACGTCCCGGCCGGACGGGCCGGAGGACCGTGCCGCGGCGGGACCTCCCGCGGCCGGGCGCGCGCGCCGCGGCGATAGCGTCGAGGGGTGTCCCGACGTCCGCCCGGCTGGGTGCCGAACCAGCACGGCGCGTGGCCCATGCTGCTGCTGCCGTTCGTGGTCGGCACGGTGCGCGGTGTGCAGGACGCCGGGTTCCGGCCCGTCACGCTCGCGCTCGGCGCCCTGTGGCTCGTCGGCTACCTCGCGTACTTCGCCGGCGGGCTCTGGCTGAAGTCGCGCCGCCGTCCGCGCTACCGGCGCCCGATGCTCACGTACGCCGCGGTCGCCGCGGCGCTCGGGCTGGTCGTGCTCCTGCTCGACCCGCCGCTCGCGGTGTGGGCGCCCACCTTCCTGCCGTTCCTCGCGCTCGGCCTGTGGGCGTCGGCGCAGCGGACGGAGCGCTCCGTCGCGGCGGGCGGGGCGATGACCGTCGCCGCGTCCCTCATGACGGTCGTCGCATATGTGGCGTGCCGGGTCCCTGGGGCGCCGGTGCTCGTCGTCCCGGGCGTCGTCTGGCTCGTCGCCGGGCTGCTGCTCGCCTACCTGTTCGGCACCGTGCTCTACGTCAAGACGATGATCCGCGAGCGCGGCGTGCGCGCGTACGTCGTCGCGTCGGTCGCGTACCACGCGGCGGTCACCGTCGCGGCGGCCGTGCTCGCCGTCGTGCACGACCCGTCGTGGTGGTGGGCGACGGCGTTCCTCGCCGCGGCGACGGCCCGCGCCGCCGTGCTGCCCGGTCGGGCGCTGAGCCCGCGAGCCGTGGGGATCGGGGAGATCGTCGCGACGCTGCTGCTCGCCGCGGTCGCGCTCGTCGTCCGGTAGGTCCCGCGTGCGACCCGCGGGCGCCGCTCGTAGCGTCGAGAGACCCGCGGCGCGCCGGGCGCCGCCCAGCCTTGGAGGCCACCATGAGGGCGGACGCGATGCTGCGCTCCTACCCGGGCGACGTCGACCTCGACCACGACCTGCTGACCCGCGCGCTCGACGCGCTCGCCACGTGCGCGCAGGCGTGCACCGCGTGCGCCGACGCGTGCCTCGCCGAGGACATGGTGGCCGACCTGCGCCGGTGCATCACGACGGACCTGAACTGCGCGGACGTCTGCACCGCGACCCTCAGGGTCCTGTCCCGGCACACCGGGTACGACGCGGCGGTCACGCGCGGCCAGCTCCAGGCGTGCGTCGCGGCGTGCGGCGTGTGCGCGGCCGAGTGCGAGCAGCACGCCGGGATGCACGAGCACTGCCGCGTGTGCGGCGAGGCGTGCCGCACGTGCGAGGAGGCCTGCCGGGAGCTGCTCGCGTCGATCGCCTGAGGGCCGGGCCGCGGCGCGCGAGGACGTGCGGGGCCGGCTCGTGGGGAGGCCGATTGCGCCGACGAGGACCCGCCCGTCCGGTCGGCCCGGTCGCTAGGGTGGGCGCCGTGACCGACCACCGCACCGACCCGCCCGTCAGCGCCGACGAGGTGGCCACGCTGCGGGGCTTCCTCGACTTCCACCGCGACACGCTGCGGTGGAAGACGTCGGGCCTCGACGCGGCCGAGCTCGCCCACCGGCTCCCGCCGTCGTCGATGACGCTCGGCGGCCTGCTCAAGCACCTCGCGTTCGTCGAGTCCCAGTGGTTCTCCCAGGTGCTGCTCGGCGAGCCGCTCATGGCCCCGTTCGACACCGCCGACTGGGCCGAGGACCGCGACTGGGACTGGACGTCCGCCGCGGGCGACACGGCCGTGGAGCTGCGCATGCTCTTCGACCGCGCCGTCGCGGCCTCCGACGCGATCCTCGACGCCGCGCTCGCCGACGGCGGGCTCGACCGGCTCAGCGCCCGCGCGAGCAGCCAGACGGGCGAGCGCTGGACCCTGCGGTGGATCCTCGTCCACATGATCGAGGAGTACGCCCGGCACAACGGCCACGCCGACCTGCTCCGCGAGGCCGTCGACGGCACGGTCGGCGAGTAAGCGCCCGTGGCCGGTCCCGCGCCGTCCGGGTCCGGCGACGACGCCTCGGCGACCTCGTGAGCGCGCGCTACGACCTCGTCCTGCTCGACCTCGACGGGACGCTCGCCGACTCGGCGCCAGGCATCCTCGCGTCGGTGCGCACGCCTACGCGGCGCTCGGGGTCGCGGCGCCCGCCGAGCCGGATCTGCGCGGGTTCGTCGGCCCGCCCCTCGCGGAGTCGTTCGCGACGCACGGCGTGCCGCCCGACCTCGTCGCCGACGCCGTCGCCGCGTACCGGGAGGTGTACGGGGCGGGCAACCTCTTCGACAACGCCGTCTTCCCCGGCGTCCCCGGGTGCCTCGCGGCCGTCCGCGCGGCCGGGTCCCGCCTCGCCGTCGCGACGTCCAAGCCCGAGCCGACGGCGCGCCGGGTCGTCGAGCACCTCGGTCTCCACGAGCACCTGGACCGCGGCCTCGACGACGTCTTCGGGGCGACGTTCGACGGCGCGCGCAGCACGAAGGGCGACGTCGTCGCGCACGCGCTCGCGTCCCTCGACGCGGCTGCGCTCTCGCGCGCCGGACGGGTCGTCATGGTCGGCGACCGCGAGCACGACGTGCTCGGGGCCGCGGCGCACGGCGTGGCGTGCGTCGGGGTCGCGTGGGGCTACGCGCGCCCGGGCGAGCTCGCCGCCGCGGGCGCGGCCGCCGTCGTCGGGACGCCCGCCGAGCTCACGGCGGCGCTCGTGGGCGAGTAGCTCCCTAGCGCTGCGGCGCTCAGGCGCGCGCGAGCACGAGGACGGGGGCGAGGAGGCCCGCGCGGGTCGCGGCGACGCTGTTGGCGAGGCGCGCGGCGAAGTCGTCGCCGAACACGACGACGAGGCCCTCCTGGCGCGGCCCCCCGGACGCGGCGAGCGCGGGCCGGCGGTCCTCGACGCGCAGCACGTCGAACCCGGCGTGCGCGAGCGCGTCCTGGTAGGCGTCGGGGGTCTCGACGAACGACGCGTCCGGGGTGGTCGCCCACGGCTGGGGGAACGGCAGGTCGCCCTCGCCGACGCGCATCTGGTCGAGCAGCGCGAACGGCGCACCGGGGCGCACGACGCGGTGCACCTCGGCGAACAGCGCCGCCTTGTCCGGGACGTTCATGCCCACGTGGAGCTGCATCGCGCGGTCGTGCGACGCGTCGGCGCAGGGCAGCCGCTCGCCGTCGCCGAGCTCGACGGTCACGAGGTCGGTGAGACCGGTCCGGTCGGTGAGCTCGCGCGCCGCGTCGACGAAGTCCGGGCTGACGTCGACGCCGGTGACGTGGCAGCCGTGCCGCCGCGCGGCGAGGCGCGCCGGACCCCCGAGCCCGCAGCCGACGTCCAGGAGGACGATCCCCGCGGTGAGCCCGAGCAGGTCGAGCAGCGCCGTGGTGGCCGGGGCGCCCCCCGCGTGGAGCTGGTCGTACGGCGTGAGCGCGTCGACGTCCACCGGGCCCGCACCAGCGCCCGCGGCGGCGAGGATCCTCGCCGCGAGGTCTCGTCCGGCGTAGAGCCGCCGGACCTGCTCCGTCGTGGCCATGGCGGCCTCCGTGCTCGTCGCGCGCCCGACCGGGTCTTCCTCCTCGACGGTACGCCCGGCCTCGCAGGGTCGCCCGCTCCGCCACGCCGCACCGAGAGAGACCGGTTGACCTTGACGTAGCGTCAACTTCTAGCGTGGTCCACGTCGTCGCACCCGCGACGCGAAGACCGGGAAGGAGACACGCCCGTGCCCACCACGAGCGCGACGCGCGGGCGCTCGGCCGACTGGTCCATCCAGGAGGTCGCGCGCCTCGCGGGGACGACGAGCCGCACGCTGCGTCACTACGACGCGGTCGGGCTGCTGCCGCCCACCCGGGTCGCGGCCAACGGCTACCGCCACTACGACGCCGACGCGCTCGTGAGGCTCCAGCGGATTCTGCTCCTGCGGGACCTCGGGCTCGGGCTCCCCGCGATCCGCGAGGCGCTCGACGGGACGCCGGACGGCCCCGGCGACGGGACGGCGTCGGGCACGGCAGGGCGCGCCGCCCAGGTGCGGGCGCTGCGCGGCCACCTGGAGTGGCTGCGGGCGGAGCGGCAGCGGCTGGCGCGGCAGATCGCGTCGGTCGAACGGACGATCACCACGATGGAAGGAGGTGGCGAGCTCATGGCGGACGACATGTTCGACGGGTTCGACCACACGCAGTACAAGGACGAGGTCGAGGACCGCTGGGGCAAGGACGCGTACGCGCGCGGCGACGCGTGGTGGCGCGAGATGTCCGACGACGACCGCACGGCCTGGCTCGCCCGCACGCGCGAGCTCGGCGAGGACTGGGCGGCCGCGGCCGCCCGGGGGGTCGCCCCGGAGTCCGAGGAGGCGCAGGCGCTGGCGCGTCGCCACGTCGAGTGGCTCGGCGGCATCCCCGGCACGCCGGGTGCCGGCGCGGCTCCGGTCAAGGAGTACGTCGTCGGCCTCGGCGAGATGTACGTCGCGGACGAGCGGTTCGCGAAGAGCTACGGCGGGGTCGAGGGCGCCACGTTCGTGCGCGACGCCCTGCGCGCCTACGCGGACGCCCACCTGTAGTCGGTGCCCGGGCCGGGACCTCCGGCCCGGGCACGAACCGCGCGACGTCACTAGCCTGGACCGTGGCGGGACACGGCGCCCCGCCGCGTGCCAGGAGGCAGCCATGGCCATGACGTCGTCGTCCACCGGCCCGGCCACGACCCGCAACGTCGCCCTCGTGGGGCACAGCGGGTCGGGCAAGACCACGCTCGCGGAGGCGTTCCTCCATCGCGCGGGCGCGATCCCGCGGGCCGGCTCCGTGGCCGAGGGCACGACCGTGTGCGACCACGAGCCCGAGGAGGTGGCGCGCGGCATCTCTGTGGGCCTCGGCGTCGCACACCTCGACTGGCGCGCGCCGGACGGCACGACGTACCAGGTGACGCTGCTCGACACCCCCGGCTCCCCGGACTTCGCGGGATGCGTCGACGCGGCGCTCGCCGTCGCCGACCTCGCGGTGGTGGTGGTGAGCGCCGTCGACGGGGTGCAGGCGGGCACGCTCGAGGTCTGGCGACGCTGCGACGAGGCGGGGATCCCCCGTCTCGTCGTCGTCTCCCAGGAGGACCGCGCGCGAGCCAGCTTCCGCACCGTCCTCGGCGCGCTGCGCGAGACCCTCGACGCGCCGTTCGTGCCGCTCGAGCTCCCGCTCGGCGAGGAGCAGGCCCTGCACGGCGTGGCCGACGTCCTGACGGAGCGCGCGCGGGAGTACGACGGCGACGGGAAGGGCCACGACGACGACGTCCCCGAGGACGTGCGCGACGAGGAGCACGCGCTGCACGACGAGGTCGTCGAGGAGATCGTCACGCACGACGACGACCAGCTCGAGGCGTACCTCGCGGGCGACGAGCCCGGCGCGGCCGACCTCGAGCGCACGCTCGCGCACGAGGTCCTCACGAGCGAGGCCGTGCCGGTGCTGCTCGCGTCCGCCGTCACGGGCGTGGGCGTGGACCGCGTGCTCGACCTCGTGTGCGAGCTCGGGCCGTCGCCCGCGGACCGCCCGGCCGTCCTCGTGCTGCCCGACGGCTCGGGGGCCGACGCCGCGACGTCCGAGGTCGTCGCGGACCCGGCGGGGGACGCGCTGCTGCACGTGTTCCGCACCGTCGTCGACCCGTTCGTCGGGCAGGTGTCCGTGTTCAAGGTGCTGTCCGGCACCGTCGCGACGGGCGACCGGCTCGTGAGCACCACGACCGGCGCCGAGGACCGCGTGCACGCGCTGTTCCGCCTGCGCGGGCGCGAGCACGTCGCGGTCGAGCGCGTCGTGGCGGGCGACGTCGCCGCCGTCGCGAAGCTCTCCGCCGCCGCGACCGGGACCCTGCTCGCCGGGCGGCGCACGCCCGTGGCGGCGCCCGACCTGCCCGCGCGGCCACCCGTCTACGCGCTCGCGCTGCGGCCCGTCTCGCAGTCCGACGACGACAAGCTCTCCGCCGCGCTCGCGCGCCTGCGCGTCGAGGACCCGACGCTGCACGTCGACCTCAACGGCTCCCAGGCCGTGCTCGGCGGCCTCGGCGACACGCACCTCGCCGTCGCCGTCGAGCGGCTCGAACGGTCGTTCGGCGTGCGCGTCACGACGGAGCCCGTCCAGGTCGCCTACCGGGAGACGATCACGCGCGCCGTCGAGGTCGAGGGCCGCGTGAAGAAGCAGTCCGGCGGTCACGGGCAGTTCGCCGTCGTGCAGCTCCGCGTCTCCCCGCTCCCGCGCGGCGAAGGGTTCGCGTTCGTCAGCTCCGTCGTCGGAGGCTCGGTGCCGCGCCAGTACCTGCCCGCCGTCGAGCGCGGGGCGCGCGAGGCCATGGAGCACGGCGGGCCCCACGGCTACCCCGTCGTCGACCTGCGCGTCGAGGTCCTCGACGGCAAGGCGCACTCCGTCGACTCGTCCGACATGGCGTTCCGCACCGCAGGCGGCCTCGGCGTGCGCGAGGCCCTCGCCGCGGCAGGGACCGTCGTGCTCGAACCCGTCTCCGCGGTGTCCGTGACCGTCCCTCCCGACGCGCAGGGCGACGTCATGGGCGACCTCTCCGCACGCCGCGGCCACATCACCGCGACCGACTCCCTGCCCGACGGCCGCGTGCGCGTCGACGCGCTCGTCCCCGAGGCCGAGCTCACGCGCTACGTCCTCGACCTGCGCTCCCTCACCGGCGGGCGCGGGTCGTTCACGGCCGTCCCCGACCGCTACGAGGTCCTGCCCGGCGGCGTCGGGGCGAGTCGCTAGGGGTGTTCACCTCGGCGAGTCGCGGTGCGACCATCACCAGTTCTGCGCCGATAAGATACCTTATGTCACAGTAAGCAGTGCGTATCGCATCAGATGCGACATTCTTCCCTGCTGGGACTTCCCCGGTCGCGAGGCCCAATTCTGCCGCTTGACTTGCGGCAACGGCACGACTCGCGCATCGCGATGGGGTCGCACGGCGCACAGATGGGTTGGCAGAGTGTGCGGCGCGCAACCCTGTGACCTGCAGACTCTTGCCTCTCATCGCATCTGATGCGAGTATCTCGCGACAGGTGCGAGTCGTGGAGGTCGGATGGGGCCGGGTGGGAACGTCGTCGTGCTGCCGGTAGTGGCCGGTCGTGTGGTGCGCGATCCGGCGTTGACGACGTTCGAGGCGATGCTGGACGGGTGGCGGTCGCAGCAGCTGGCGCGTGGGTTGGCGTTCTCGACGATCTCGGCGCGTGAGCAGGTGGTGCGCCGATTTCAGGGGTACTGCAACGAGTGGCCGTGGGTGTGGACGATGGTGCTGGCGGATGAGTGGTTCACGGACTTGCGGGTACACCGCCGGGTGGCGCACTCGACGCTGCGGTCGGTGCAGGGTGCTCTGCGCCAGTTCTGCTGGTACGTCACCGACCCGACCTACGGCTGGGCGGCAGAGTGCGAGGCGCGGTTCGGGACGCACCCGGTGCAGGTCGTGACCGAGGCGAACGCGGTGGCACACGTGCAGGCGAACGAGTCGCGGCCTACCAAGCGCGCGTTCACCCACGCCGAGCTGCAGGACTTCCTGGACCACGCGGACGAGCAGGTGCTGCGCGCCCAGACGCTGGGCCGCAAGGGGTGGCTCGCTGCCTACCGGGACGCGGTCGTGTTCAAGATCGCCTACTCCTACGGTCTGCGACGCAACGAGGTCCGGATGCTCGACGTCACCGATTTCGGGGCGAACCCGCACGGCCCCGGCTTCGGGGCGTTCGGTGTGGCCTATGTCCGGCACGGCAAGGCGATGCGCGGCGCCCCGCCCAAGCGGCGCAGCGTGCTGACGGTGTGGGACTGGACGAGCGAGGTACTGGCCGAGTGGATCCACGAGATCCGCCCCGCATACCGCCCCGGTCCGCGGGACCGGGCGCTGTTCCCGTCCGAGCGCGGCGAACGCATCGGCTTGTCCGGGCTGAACCGCACTTTCGCCCGCTACCGTCGCGAACTGGGCCTGTCCGACGGGCTGGACATGCACTCCCTGCGCCGGTCGTACGTGACCCACCTGATCGAGTCGGGCTTCGACGCTCTGTTCGTGCAGCAGCAGGTCGGGCACGAGCACGCCTCCACGACCTCGCTCTACACCTGCGTCTCCTCGGACTTCCGCACTCGTACCCTGACCAGGGCGCTGACCAAGACACTGGACCAGCTGCCCTCGACCCTGGAGGAACGATGACCCGCGTGCCGACCTACCGCTGGCGCCTGCGCGAGCTCATGGCCGCCCACGGCCTGTTCACCACCACCGCACTCGTGCCGCTGCTGACCGAGCGCGGCATCGAACTCTCCGCGTCCCAGGTGCACCGCCTGGTCACCCAGACCCCCGAACGGCTCAACCTCACCGTCCTGGCCGCACTGTGCGACATCCTCGAGTGCACCCCCGCCGACCTCATCCCCACCGACGTCCAGACCCGCACCGAACAGGTCGCCGTCGGCGCGCCCGTGCTCGACATGGCCGCCGTCGGACGCCCACGCCGGGCACGGATACGCCCCGATGCCTGAGTGCGCACGCTGCCAGCGCACCGGCTCTCCTCGAGGGATGCGCTGGCCCGAAGGGTTCGTCTGCCGCCGCTGCTTCCAACGTGCCACCCGCCACCACGGAACCTGCCCCGCCTGCCACACCGAACGCCTTCTGCCCGGCCTGCGCGATGGCGATCCCGTCTGCGCGCCCTGCGCCGGCATCGACTACGACTTCACCTGCACCCGGTGCGGCGCCGAGGACGAGCACCGCCGCGACCACCAGTGCGCACGCTGCGTCCTGCGTGACGACCTCACCACCCTGCTCGACGACGGCACCGGACAACCCCGTACCGAGCTCGTCCCGCTGATCGACGCCCTGTGCTCCCAGGACCGGCCCCGCAACGCCTTCATCTGGCTGCGCAACCCCGACGTGACACGCATCCTGCGAGCCCTCGCCGACGGCACCACGGCCTTGTCGCACGCCAGCCTGGACGCCGAGCCCGTCCGCGCGACCGCGAACCACCTCGACGCGCTCCTGACGCAGCTGCACATCCTGCCCGAACGCGACACCACGATCGCCACGTTCGAGCGCTGGCTCGCGACCCGGCTCCCTGCCTACCCGCCCGAGCACACCCAGCTCCTGGAACGCTTCGCGACCTGGCACCACCTGCGACGCATGCGCCAGCGAGCCAACACCGGAACCCTCAAGCCGGGCGCGGCGAACAGCGCCAAGCAGGAGATCACCGTCGCCGCACAGTTCCTCGCCCACCTCGCCGACCACGGCGCGACCCTGCCCGAAGCGACGCAAGGTCACATCGATACCTGGCTCGCGCCCGGCCCCAGCACCCGATACGTCGCGCGCAACTTCGCCCACTGGGCGATCCGCAACCACCACATGCCCGACCTGGACTTTCCCCGCCGCCTCGCCAAGACCGCGCCCGTGCTGACCCAGGACGAACGCCTCACCCTGCTCGCCCGGGACCTGCACGACACCACCAGGTCGACCACGGTCCGCCTCGCAGCCGTCCTGCTGCTCCTCTACGCCCAGCCCATCGCCCGCATCACCCAGCTCACCACCGGCGACGTCGACCTCGAAGCGGACCCGCCCACCATCACCTTCGGCGACGACCCCGCCATCCTGCCCGGCCCCGTCGCAGCCCTCGCCCGCGAGCACCTCGCCGACCGCCCCAACACCCACACCACGACCGGTAAGAACTCACCCTGGATCTTCGTCGGCTACCGCCCCGCACGTCCCCTGGACCCGAACTACCTCATGGGCAAACTCCGCGGCGCCGGCATCGACCTCCGCGGCGCACGCAACGCAGCCCTACGACAACTCGTCCTCGACATGCCACCAGCCATCGCCGCAGACACCCTCGGCTACGCCTACACCACCACCGAACGCCACGCGCGCGACGCTGGCACCATCTGGGCTGCCTACCCCCCAGAACGATGAACTCGCACCAACGCGATACGTACTGCTACCTGTATGTCCGTATGGACCTGGTCTGTGGCGGCCAGCACTGAGCGGCGCGACAGGATCGCACCCCCGCGCTCTCGACCTCACCAGCGCCCGGCTGCGGGGAGATCTAGGCGACGTGCGACCGACACTCGGGGCAGACCAGCACGGCCGATGCTGCCTCGTCACGCGTGACCGAGCAGTGGTACTGGCACAGGATGCTGACCCGGTGCGGGATCCGGGTTCCCGGGATCGAGCCCCAGGCGACGATGTGCAGCACGCGGGCGCGAGCGGGGCCGCCGCAGCCTGGGCAGTAGACGGTGATCCACTTCTCGATGACGGTCATGGCGGACCACGCTCTCGGCTTGTCTTCTCGACCCTTGGCGGTCGCGGTACGTCGTCCGGGTCGGGAGGCACGCCGGTAGCGGGCTGCTTCACGACCGGCATTCCCCGCGACACGTGGCCGCGCTACCGACGATGCGCCGTGCGGGGCCCGCTCGCCACGCGAAGGGGGTCGGGGTCGGTGGGTGAGTCGTCAGGTGCGCCAGGCAGGGTCGAAGTCCGGGTGCTGGGCGTAGGGCGTGGCGAGTGCCCGCAGGATGCGGTCGCCGACGAAGGCGATGCCGCTCTCGGCGCGGTCGTTGCTGTCCCGCTCGAGGTCGGCGGTCATGTCGTACCCGGTGGCCTCGTACGCGAGGGTGATGATGCGCCGTTTCACCGCGCACTCGGTCAGCAGCCGCGACCGTGACCACGGCGTCGGTGGTCCCGACTCGTCCTCGAGGCTCGCGCACGCTGCTTCGTCCTCGTCGATCCGGGCGAGCAGGAACTCGGTCAGCGCCATCGGCCCATCCTCCCACCCGCTGCTCGACGACCCTGGCGCACGCTGCGAGCAACCCTTGCCGGTGTAGTGTCGAAGTGTGGTTGATCGCCGGATCGGCCCACGTGACGCCGATCGAGATGGCTCTCGGACGCCGGGCGAGATGGATGCCCCGGACGAGGACACCTCGGGCGCGCGATGGGA